>JBPCVB010000183.1:0-3252 GCA_051010855.1 Pirellulaceae bacterium
TACTGATCCAGCGCAGCGGTGCGCTGCTGCGTCGTGTGGACGCCGGGAAACAGCGATGCGATATCGGCAGTGGTGGCAGCAGCAGACACGGGTGCGGAAGGCGTTTCAGACTGAAATTGGACGCGAAAATATAGGTTGCGACCGGCCTGACCGATGGTTTGAACATCGCAATTTGCCGGCATAACCCGAATGCCCGCAGGAATAACCCGAATGCCCGCAGGGATAACCGGAATGCCCGAAGGCATAACCCGATTGCCCCCGAATGACTCGGGCACAGCCGGAACGCCCCGGCAACGAGCGATTGGACGGCTGCCGGTGTGGGAATCTACACGTTTTCTCGATTTGGCAAATCGAATAGAATTTGGGTCGCGAACCAGTTTGCGCGGTCAATGACCGGCGGTTCGCCAGGACCCTGCTTCGTCATCGGGAGAAGTCATGCGCTCGCTCAAGATCGGTTTTCCAATATTGCTGTTGTTGTTCTCGTTTACTCCTGCGCTCGTGGCCCAGGAATCGACCGAAGGCGAAGGCCTGCTGGACGAAGCGGTCGAATTGAAGCTGTCGGCCAGTACGCCGCGTGAGTTCGACGAGATCGCTGACCTGTGCGAGGAGGCCATCGACAAGGGTCTCGAAGAAGAGTCGTTGGAAACAGCCAGGCAGCTGTGGGCCAGTGCCTGTTTTGAACATGCCGACTTGTTGTCCGAGCAGGTTTTCACGCCTCGGCCTGACCGACGCTGGAAATTCCTGCGACAGCAGGCCCTTGAGCGTTTGGAAAAATCCGTCGAACTGGTTCCCGAAAAAACCGATGCCTGGATGTTGATCGCGAGATTTAATTTGCTGGAAGGCGGTGACGAAGACGCGGTCACCCAGGCCATCGAAAAAACGCTCGAGTATTCTGAAGACAATCCAAAACAACGCGCCATGGCGCTGATCTTTCGTGCCCAGACCAACGACGACATGGACGAGCGAAGGGCCGACATTGAGGAAGCTCTGTCGATCGATCCTTCCAATTCACTGGCTTTGCGTGTGCGTGGCCGTATGTACGTGGAAGAAGAAGAATTCGAAAAGGCCATCGATGATTTTGCAGCGTTGGCGGAAGCCGAGGAAAACAACACGCTCGAACTAATTCTGCTGGCGCGAACACTGCGGGACGACGAAGAGGAGGATATGGCGTTAACGGCCATCACTCGCGCCATCGAAATCAACCCTGATGTTCCGATGGCATTCAGCTTGCGTGGCGAAATCTATCTGGCGCAGGACAAGGACGAGGAAGCTCTTGCTGATGTGTCGCGGGCGATTGAACTTAATCCGCGCGATTCGGATGCCCTGATGGTGCGGGCCAACGTCCTGTACTCGCAAGAGGAATACGAGGAAGCGTTAAGGGATATCGAGAAAGTACTCACGTTGCAGCAAGGTAATGTGCGGGCCTACTACCTGCGTAGTTTCGTTTACGCCGCCATGGAAGACTACGAACCGGCGATCGAAGACATGCAAATGCTCGTCAACGAGATCCCTGATGAGCCCGCTTTCCAGAATTCGCTGGCCATGCTTTACAACAGTGCCGATCAGCCGGACAAGGCCATCCGCATTTACAATCGTTTGCTGCGCGATGATCCGGAAGACGAACGGGCCTTGCGTGGCCGCGGCGATGCTCGTTTGTCGACAGGCGAACACGAACAGGCGATCGCTGACTATGAAGCTGCATTGGCCATCGACGATGCCGACGACGGAGTCCTCAATAACCTGGCGTGGGTTTTGGCCACCTCCACCTTTGACGAGCTTCGCGATGGACAACGCGCTGTCGAGTTGGCGTTGAAGGCCTGCGAACTGACTGAATATGGCGAAGCACACATCCTCAGTACCCTGGCGGCTGCCTATGCCGAGTCCGGCGACTTTGAAACCGCCATCGAGTGGTCCGAGAAATCGGTCGAAATGGCTGATCCCGGACGGCAGGCCGACGATCTGGCCAAGGAACTGGCCACACTAAAACGCGGCGAACCCATCCGGGAAAACGAAGGCGACGACAAGGACGAGGAGGATAGCGAGGAGTCCTCGGACGATGAAGACACTGACCCCACAGAAGATGACGACGCCGAAGAAGACGAGGATGACGACAAGGACGACGACGACGGCACCGAAAACAAGCTCAAGAAGAAAGACGACGGGTTGTTGTCCTGATGAGCCCCGATCGGCAAGCCAGCTTTGAGCTGATGTGCGAGTACACCGAGAGTGACAGCCTGCGCCGTCACATGCTTGCCGTGGAAACCGCCATGGCCGCCTACGCACGCAAACTCGAACAGGACGTCGAGAAATGGTCGATCGTGGGATTGCTGCACGACTTCGATTACGAGAAATGGCCCAACCCGCCTGATCATCCGCTGCAGGGTTCAAAAATACTGACCGAACGCGGCTACCCCGACGATGTCATCTATGCCATCAAGTCCCATGCGGACTATATCGAGGAAGCTCCGCGGGTTTCTGTCATGGACAAGGCCCTGTACGCCTGCGACGAGTTATGTGGATTCCTCACCGCCTGTGCCTACGTGCGGCCCCAGGGAATTCAGGGTATGAAGGCCAAGAGCGTTCGCAAGAAAATGAAACAAAAGAGTTTTGCCGCCGCCGTCAAACGCGAGGACATTACTCGTGGTGCCGAGGATTTTGAGGTCGACCTCAACGAACATATTCAATTTGTCATCGATGCGCTGCAGGAAAATGCCGATCAGCTCAAACTCGATTCCCAGCCGTCTGAAACCTGATTACACTTCGGATTCCAGTGAAAGACCGATCATGAAAATTCAAACTACCGACCAGTTGACCCAAAAAAAGTGTGAGCCTTGTGAAGGCGGCGTGGATGCCTGCCCGCTACCCGAAGCCCAACAGCAATTGGCCAACCTGACTGGCTGGCGGCTGACGCATGATGGCAAACGGATTCGCAAGGATTGGCAGGTCAACAACTTCGTTGCCGGCATCGACTTCTTTTCACAGGTTTGTGATATCGCCGAAAGCGAAGGCCACCATCCCGACCTGCACATCGAAAACTATCGGGACGTGTGGATCGAAATCTGGACGCACGCCATTGGCGGACTGAGCGAAAACGATTTTATCCTTGCCGCCAAGATTGATGCACTGGATGCAGGCACAGGTTAGCTTCGAGCACTAGCCGGCATTACGTGACAAGGCGATGAGGACTGGATGCAACGCTTGATGGTTCAAACGTCACTTTAAATGCCGGGTGAACCAGTCCACGATGGCAAC
>JBPCVB010000184.1:0-3791 GCA_051010855.1 Pirellulaceae bacterium
CTCTCAGGTTCCGAGTCATCCGTTACGTTGATTGCGGGTTGCATGGGTCCGATGTCATAGGAGTCTTCTGTTGATCCAGCGTCGAGACTGTCTACGTTGTCGGACAGTTGCGTGTCGGCAAAAGCTGCGGAATCATCGAGGCTGCCAAATTCAACAACACTTGAATCGCTGTCGTTGGAGGCGGAATCCAAATCGCCAAATTCGGCTGGCTCGGGCAACTGTTGCAAATCAAGCCATGCTTTTTGCACCAGGGGTCCGTCGATCGTCAGCTGGCCTTGTTTGCATGCCGTTTTTAACGAGTGATCACACAGCTGGGCGGCTAGACGAGGTACGCCATCGGAAATGTCGTATAGCTTGTCAAGCGCTGACGGCTGGAAAATCTCCCGGCCATCCCGGCCGCACATCTGGATTTGTGCCAGCGCGTAAAACAGGGTTTCATTGCGCGACATGGGTTGCAGGTAGCATCGCACGCTGATGCGCTGGTTGAATGATTCGAGTTGTGGCCAGGCCAGCTTCTCTTCCAGCGGCCGGCAACCCGCCAGAACCAGCCGAATCTGATGCCGGCCACCGCACACGAGATTGGTAATCATGCGCAGTTCTTCAAGCACTTCGGCCGACAGGTTGTGGCCTTCGTCGACCAGCAACAACAAACCGTCGGGGCAGTGCTCGGTCGATTTCAGGTGATCGATCAGTTTCAGCCGCAAGTCACCGACGTTGCTTGATTCGAAAGGCAACGCCAGTTCAAACAGAAGGCACTGAATCAACTCATGGCGACTGGTAATCGCGGCGCAGTTGAGTGTTACGGTGGTTAACTGCTCGCGGTAACGGTGTTCCACCAGCGCCAGCAGAGTTGACTTGCCACACCCGGATGGAGCCACGATCAACACGGGCCCGGCTGCCTCGTCGATACCCTCGCAACACCGGTCGTAACTCGACTTGATTCCGGGAAACATCACACATCCCGTGACGGACGGAACCCGTGAGAAGGGTCGTTGCGTCAACTGGAAGTACTCAGTGTACATGAACAATTCTCCGGACGATGATTGGATACTGGGGGCAGGTTTGGCGAGCTAGCGGGCGGTCATCAGCCAAAATGTTCTGGTGATTCCGTGAAACGGATTTTCGATGAAGGCTGTGGCGACTTCGCTGTTGACGAGGGCCGCGAGAATTAGCAAAACGGCGAGCCCGAATAAAGTCCATTCGCAGACTCGCACAATTCGCGTCGCCAGCAAGCGGTTTACGGGTTTGGGAATTTCCAGTGTTGGACGGTTACGCAGTACTCCTACAACCGGCAAACCCAGCTTGCGCTGCATGTGTTCCACGGAACGAAAGCGGCGTGTTTTCAGGGCGGGATCGTAGTTAACGGCAATCACCGTGCCGAAACCCGCAGCGACCAGCAACAGCCACATAAACTGCGACGTCGTTGGTGCTCCGCCCACCGGCGTGGGACGACGAGCCGCTGATAAATTTGTCATGGCGACGGGCAATGGCACTTGCAGATTCTCAATGGCTCTTTCGTTCAAACGGTCTGCGATGACTGCTGTCCCTGATTCTGCATCCACGGCCTGCTGCAGCATCTGCAATTCCGATCGCGGGGTGCTGAGATCAATCATCGAAATGTCGCTTAGCACCTGATTGACCGGCGCCGCAAAATCAATGGATTGGGAGGTGTTGTTTTCGGGAGTCGCGCCGGGAGCAAACTGGTTTTTGATCACGACGCTGGGTGCGTCACCGGTTGATGTGAATTCCTGACGTTGGCCGGTGTTGCCGGAAGCCGACTGGGCCAGCTGCTCGATTTGTTTCTGGATGAGTTGCACCTGGGGGTGGAACTCGGTGACACCTGGCTCGGACAGCAACCGTGTTTTTTCGTTTCGCAGACGGTCCAGTGTCGCAACTGATGGCCGCCCCATCGCGACCGGAGCCGATATGGTCTGACCCGACATGTCGATGTTGGCCAAATCATTGCGAATGATCTGAATGTCGTTTTGCGCGGTGCCGACGCTTTCAATCACACGGCTGAGGTGACCGGACAAATGATGCAGCACGCCGTTATGATATGTTTCAAATTCTGCGGTCAGCTGCTGAATCACCTGTTGATGATTGTCATGCGACAGGGTCAGCCGCAACTGGCTGTTGATTTGCGAAACAAGCAGGTTGGCAAATTCGATTTCGTCGACCGAACCATTGCCAAGCATCGAGAGACGGTATTCAACCGTATTGCCGCCAGACGTGGATGGTCGTCCCTGAATATGAATCGCATCCCGGATGATGTCCGGATCAAGAGACTTGAGCACGCGACTCAGCAACGGGCTCTCCAGCTGGGCGACCAGACTGGCCAACCCGTTGTGATCCGTTTGCTCTCGCAATGCATCAACCACGATCTTGTTCAACGAAGCCTTTTCCAGCCCTGATGTCGGTTCGTAACGCAGGTCAAAAGAAGCGGTGGTACGAAAATTCCTGACGGACAACGGCCACAACAACAGGCAAACCAGCAACAGCGTACAGGAGGCGATTATCCATACGTAAAGTTTTTGACCGCTCCGTGGATCGGATGGTCCACGCGGGGATTCGCCAGATATGCTCATCGATCGACAGGGGCTGAATGACGCATTGCAAAACACGCCGGGCCAATGGATTCGGCCAGCGCATTCATCTCAACCACAAAACACAATGTGGTCCTACGTCATCCGTATCGGCACAACTGGACTGGCCGCTTTAATCCGAAATCCCGGCAAAGTTTCGGTAATCAGAAAAGCTTAACGGTGGCGATATCAGTCAATGACAGAGTAAGCAGAGGCTGCAGAGGGACTATCGAGGCTTGTTGTCGTTCTTTGCTTCCACGGCCGGCGGTGTTGAATTGCGATTTTTCTCGTAATTCGGGCGTCGTATTCCGCTGGCAACTCGAACCAGGGTCTCAAAGACCCCACGCTGAGCTACTTCGCCTCGTTGGTTGATCAATTGCAAACGCCAATAGACGCGGCCGTTTCGCTTGGGGGATTCCTGCTTTTCGATCACTTCAGTTACTACATGCACCGTATCGCCGATGAACAGGGGTCTGGAAAATTCCCAGTCCCTGACTCCAACAAAAGCGACTGTTTCGACATATGGATGGACGCTGGAAAGTCCTGCAGCCCAGGAGAGACCCAGCAAGCCATGAGCAACTGGCTGGCGGTAGTGGGAGTTCTTGGCGAACTCGTAGTCG
The DNA here is from genome assembly GCA_051010855.1 of Pirellulaceae bacterium. GTDB lineage: Bacteria > Planctomycetota > Planctomycetia > Pirellulales > Pirellulaceae > CAJQPP01. The sequence continues at coordinate 3,203 of JBPCVB010000184.1, forward strand.
TGGTGCAAAGGGTTCAGGTCACCCGTTGTCGTGCCAAAATTGACCACATCCGTTTCGGTGATCGTTCGAGACGGGCTGGTCCAGACATTACCAATTTCCAATTGCTCAAACGTCAGTCGAATTGTCATCGTGTGGCCATCCATGACGGTAATTGATTTGATATCCCAAGCCACAATTCTGCAGATCGAGGACTGGTTTGACAAGCGGACCAAAAAACAACAGCCATACAGGAGTTTTACGCATCGCCCCGCCTCATGTCAGCAACAAAAACCGGCTGACTGGTGTGGCAAAAACGCTTTTGCGCGGAAGCGGCGGGAGATATTACGGTTGCGGAATTTGCGCAGGTGGGCTGCAAGAGAATTCAGACAGAAACGACAACAACCGGCTGGAAATCCAACCGGTTGCGTGCCGCTTCAAGTCGGGGTGATAGGATTCGAACCTACGACCTACTGGTCCCAAACCAGTCGCGCTAGCCAGACTGCGCCACACCCCGCGCCTCTGAAAACGACGCTAAATCGTACCGGCCGGTTCGCCGGGCTGCAATGCGAGGCAGCCGACCCCGGGGGTTGCCGCGGGGACGGTCAGGCCG
>JBPCVB010000185.1:0-15257 GCA_051010855.1 Pirellulaceae bacterium
TGGGTTGCGACTATCTGGAAGAGCCTGACATCGGTCACGACATCGCCGGTCACGTCGCGACGTTTACGATTCCACAGGTCGCCCAGGTGATGAACAATCACGGACTGGCCAACGACTCAATTCGTAAGGAACGAAAACAAAGACTGGACTCCGCACAAACTGACGAGGAGGTGCAGAGAATCAATGATGAGACGCAGGAACTGTTGTTGTACGCTGGCCGGCTTTACTGGTTTACTGTGGAATTCGGCCTGGTCATGCAACAAGGCGCAATGAAAGCGTTTGGTGCCGGAATTCTTTCCTCCCCAGGTGAAACCCGCTACAGCGTTGATTCGCCCCATTCCAACCGAATCCTGATTGACCCATCTGTCGACAAGGACCTGTTGCGGCTGGCCACCACGGATTACCTGATCAGTGAATATCAAAAGACGTACTTCGTGATGAAAAGCTTCGACACCTTGTCGACGCTGACACCGGAACGTATTCTGCGAATCGTGCATGTGGCTCGCGATCTTCCACACCACACGTGGCGAGAGGTGGTGCCTGGCGACCAGGTGATCAATGTGGGTACAAATCTGACGTCGTCAAACGAGAAATATTATCGTTTGCTGGCCGGACAACCCCTGGACGACTGTTTGCAACGAGCAGCCATACGCAACCTGCGCATGCACGCCGCGGGACTGAACATCGACACGCAGGAAAAGCAGATGTTCATGAACCTGATGCCACCCATTCCTGACGAGATTCACGAACAGTTCGGGCAACTCGACAAGTCCGGCCGGTTTTCCGACTGAATACGAGGTCAAACATGAACATCGCCACCTTCCTCGAACGGCTTGATGAACTGGATCAGTCCGTCAATCTGGAAATACTCAAGAACTTGCTGCAACAGCTGCAAATCGATTCGTCGGAAGTCCGGGAATACATGAATTTCGATGACATTCGCTATTTGCGCAATCTGGTTCGCCGTACCGATCATTATGAAGCCCTGTTTTTGTGCTTCGAGGCCGGGCAACGCACGCCTATTCATGACCACAGCGGTTCGGCCTGCGGCGTTCGTGTTATCGAAGGCGCTGCGATGGAAACAATTTTTGAACGCACCGAAGACGGCTGGCTGTATGCCACCGGCACGTCCGAGTTGCCGGCCACCGGTGTCGTCGGTTCCGAAGACATGGACATTCATCAGCTGTCCAACCTGCAATCGGGTGGCAAACGACTGGTTACCCTGCACATCTATTCGCCGCCACTGGGCGAGGTCGGCAACTACTCGATCGAGGACAACTCGGTCACGCGGGTAACGGCACCCACCTGGGAAGCCGTCACTGGCTCCCTCTCCCGTTAGATTGCGGAAGGAAATTCTTTACTGAGGTTTAACATGCAAATCAAACAGATTCATCACGTGGCCTATCGCTGTCGTGACGCGAAGGAAACGGTCGAATTCTATACCAAATACCTGAACATGGACTTTATCCTGGCCATTTCCGAGGACCGTGTGCCGTCCACGAAGGAGCCCGATCCGTATATGCATATCTTTCTGGATGCGGGCAACGGCAACATTCTGGCTTTTTTTGAGTTGCCCAATTCGCCGGATATGGGCACCGATCCCAATACGCCGCGTTGGGTCCAGCACATCGCTTTCCAACTGGACAACGAGCAGGCGTTAATGCAGGCCAAACAGGAACTGGAGGATGCCGGTCAGGAGGTGATCGGGCCGACCGATCATGGCATTATCAAGTCGATCTATCTATTTGACCCGAACGGACATCGTCTGGAATTGACTACGATCACTGGATCGGATGAGCAAATGAAAAAGCTCGACCAGTGCAAATGGGATATGCTCGAGGACTGGACCCGGTCGAAACAGACCGTTAAGCACGCTGGCTGGTTACACGCCAGCGAGTTTTCGGCCGACTAGATCCGGCTATGTCCTGATTGCTCTTTTTCGTTCGCGGGTGGTTGCTGCTGCGCCGTGTTTGACCGTGTACAATGCCGCTTCTGAAATGAATCGGCAACAACCATGGGCCCCGGCCGGGCCGCAACTTTGAGGAACCTCCCATGAAAGACCTTTTCGGTATCGCGTCGGTAGCTGCTCTATTGCTGGTTTTGTGTGGAGGCTTTGCAGTGTCCACAACCCATCCCGTTCCCGAGCCACCGGTTCAGGATGAATTTGAGCCGATCGATAACATGCATCATTTCATGGAATACATTTCGCAGCCCAGCTATCTGGCACTCAAGGACGCGCTGGCCGCGGAGCCGGCCGATCGCAAGGCATGGAAGGTCGTCAAGTCGCACGCGCTGATCCTGGCAGAAACAAGTGCCCTGGTCGCTGCACGTGTACCCGATGACATGGATGAAGAACTGGCGCGTCAATGGAAACAGACTTCACTGGCCGTTTACGGGTCCGGTCGCGATCTGTATCGATCGTCAGGCGATTACCAGCAGGCCCGCGAGCACTATGAAGCAATGATCGACAACTGCAATCATTGTCACCAGGTCTTTGATGAAGGGCGGCACCAGCTGGAAAAGTGAACCGGAACCCCGGTTCGATCAACGACCCGCCTGCCACTGTTCGAATTGGTGTGTGGTCCGCAATGGCTCAAGCGACTCACGCTCCAGCAACTGCTCGCAGTCGTCGCGGCTGGTCGTATCGATGGTTCGCAGTGCTTTGATGGCTGAGTCGACCGCAAATTCCCGCAGGTCGGCAGCCTCAGGATGATCGATCGCGAATTCATCGATCGCGGAAATCAGCGCGGATCCGTGGACCACAATATCGCGATACAACTGTTCCGAGTCCTGATATTCCACGAACTCCCGAAACGCACTGTCAGCATCATAGACACGCCCGACGCGGGTGAGATACGCAGCCTGCTCGCCCTGCAATTTCAGGACGCTCATGTAAGTCATGTGTTGCATCGAAAGTTCGTACATTTTCAATGCCTCTTCATGTCGATCAACGGCGGCATAGGCGCTGGCCAGATTGTCGCAATCACTGCTGAGAAACCGCTGCACGACACCGGCCTGCGGATCGGATTCCAGAATTTTCAGGTATTCGCTGGTGGTTAGTTCCAGTTTCTCAATCGCCTGGACGTATTCCTCACGATCAAGGTGATAGGCGCCAATCGTGGCGTGCGAATTGAGAACGCTAATGTAGTTAGCCTGGGTTCCGGTTCGTTCGTACAGTTGTTCATTCAGGTTGAGGGCACGTTGGAGCGAAGCCAGCTGCTTTTCGTATTCTTCCAATGCTCCGCAGGCCATTCCATGCACGATAAGGCTGGAGTTGACTGCCGCCAGTATTTCTTGCTGACCATCGGGGAAGCGCTGGCATAACTGTTCGGCACGATCGACGTTCTCCTCGAATTGGGTCTGCGCAATCCGCCAGAATTTTTTGGGTTCGACAGCGTCGCGAGCCGCTATGTATTGCGTTAGTCCCGCGTAGTAGTCGGCAGCCAGGGACAGGCAATGATATTTGACAATGGTGGGATGGCGCTCAATCAGGTCGTTCAACGTGTTGTGCACCGTCAGCAAATGCAGATTGCAGGCCTCCGGGGTATCGATGTTCAGATAGGCGGTCAGATAATGCACCTTGGCCAGATCAAGCTGGATATCGGGTAACTCGCGTGTTTCCCCGGCCAACACATTTTCGTACATATCGATTGCGGCTTTGCTGATTGGCAAGGCGAGTTCACGTTTTTCCGCCCGCTTGTAGGCTTCCAGTGCAATCAGCAGCGATTTGGCAAAAGCCACCTGCGCCGGTTCATCAAGTGACGGCTGATCCACGTCCTGCCAGATCTCGATGGACTCCAGCGCCAAATCGTTGGCGATGGTGCGCAGCCCCGTTTCGGTGGCGATCTGCGCAGCGCGGCTGAGTGATTGCGCGAGTTCAATTCGTCGCGAGTCATCGTTGGCGGAATTGGCTGCGAATTGTTTCCTTGCAAGGTTCACGGCTTCCTGATGACGGGATTCACCCGTTTCGTGGTCGCCATTGCCAAAATGCGTGCGGGATGCCAGCAACAACGCATCAACACGTTGCCGGACGTCTGCGGGATTGTCACCGGCAGTGTGAGGCAGCATCTGGATCAGCGACTCGACATTTTCGACAGCCCCTGGCCGGTCACCCAGCCGGTTCTTGAGAGCCACCAGTTTGAATAATGAATCGACTCGTTTGCGTTGCAGGCCGATATCGGCCGGCGCCGCCTGAACCATTTCGCCGTAGTACCGATTCACGTTGGCAAGCAGTTCAGCCCGGATCGATGCGAGTTCGGGATTATCGATTTCGGGCATGCGATTGATTGAGCCGTAAGTAGCGTCGATTGCGTTTTCGAGATCCTCAAAACGACGCGCTGCCAGTTCACCCCGGGAATCGGATTCCTTGCGTAGATTGGCCGCCAGTTCGCCGCGTGTATCGGACTGGTGGCGCAAAAATTCAGAACGCAGCCATAGAGCCGTAAATGTCGGCAAGGCGATGAGAATCATTAGAGCCAGGGCACCCAATGCCGCGGCCAGTCCGCGATTGCGGCCTGCCCAGCGAATCATGCGGTCCCGGTTGGTTACCGGGCGCGCCGTTACCGGTTCGCCGGATACGAATCGATTAAGGTCCGTTTGCAATGCATGTGCCGACGCGTATCTGCGGGCCGGGTGCTTTTCAAGACACTTGAGACAAATTGCCTGCAGGTCGACTGGCACATTGGACACGTGCGCCGTCAGCGGTCGTGGTTCTTCGTTTTGGACCGCCTGGATGATGTCGATCACCGAGGATCCGCTGAAGGGTGGATTTCCGGTTAAGAGTTCGTACAGCACCGAGCCCAGAGCATAGATGTCGGCAGGCTGCGAGATTTCCTCACGCCCGCTGAAAGTTTGCTCGGGCGCCATGTAGGCCGGAGTCCCAAGTACTGATCCGGTTTTCGTCTGACTCGTATCATCGTCGTCGAATTTGGCGAGCCCAAAATCGGTAATCAACGCGGCGTCAGCCAACTGGGCGGGACGAAGTGACTGATCATCGCTGGACGCTTCCCGTTTGAGCAGGATATTGGCCGGCTTGATGTCGCGGTGCAGCACACCGCGGCTATGTGCGTGTTGCAGGGCATCGGCCAGGACCGCCGCCAGACGGGCGGCTGGTTCGGCATCGATCGGCTTCCCATTTCGTTTCAGCCAGTCGGCCAGCGTTTCGCCTTCGATGTATTCGCAAACCAGAAATAGCACCGATCCCTGATGGCCGGTTTCGTAGATCGTGACGATATGGGGATGACTGAGTGCCGCTGCCGTTCTTGCCTCGCGCACAAACCGCGCCCGCAAATTGGCCGTAAACAGGGACTCAGGTCTTGGGATCTTGAGCGCTACCGGACGTTCCAGCTCCGGATCGTAGCCGCGAAAGACCAGACCATAGCCACCCTGACCCAAACGATCGAGCACATGAAAGCGGCCCAGTCGTGTTGTATCGGCATTGATCACAAATTGCAGATCACGATCAACTTCCTCGGCAACTGGCGTCATTCCCTCCGGAGCGATCACGGTCGTTGCCGCTGACGCATCGGGATTCGCCATCGGCGTTTCCTGACCAGCTTCCGTCTGGCCATCACGCACTCGCTGTATCAGGCTCAATACATTGCGGGCACCCGCAAGCGGATCGTTGCCATAAGTATCTGCAGAGTCATCGGGTGCCGATGGTTTGCCCAGCAATTGTTCGTGTGCCTGCTCCAGTTGTTTCGCAAGTTGTTCTTCGTCCGCCGCGGTGACTGGCGAAACTGCTGGCTCGGGTGCAGGTTCTCGTGCATCAGTCATGGCTATCGGGACTAGCGGGAATTTCGATCGAGACGATTTCCGGAAACAAGCGAGCAATGGTCTCTTCCAGTCTGACCACGGCACGATACCAGGTTTTGCGGGCGGCATCCTCGCTGCAATTCATTTGGCTACCGATCTCCGCGAAAGGCAATTCCTGCCAGTTACGCAAATCCAGCACCTGTTGATATTGCGGGGATAGTTCCGCGATCGCCAACTGAACGACTCGGGCCTGTTCACGCATCAATGCATCGGTTCGCGGTGTATGGAACCGGTCCGGCAGGTCGCTACCTTGTTGCTGCTGATCATCGATGTTCTTCTCGCGGCCGATTTCCCTGCGTTGGCTGCCGCGGAATTTGCGCTGAGCATCACGCAGATCATTTTTGAGTATTTTTCGCAACCAGCTGCGAAATTCGGCCACTGTTTCACCGCGAAAACCCGCCAGGTTCTGCTGTGCGGCCAGCAATGATTGCTGAACCAGATCGGATGGTGCGAGTTTGCCCTGCAATCCCGGATCGAATTCAGCGTTGGCAATTAGCAAAAGATAGTTACGGTATTCCGACATCAACTCCCCGATCGCGTCCTGGTCGCCCCGGCGGGCTCGCGCAATCAGGCTGGCAAACCTGTCGTCGGCAGGAGGTTCAGCATCGCGAGTATCCACCTTGTGTCCTCTTCCCCGGGCGTCAAAGGAGCGGAATTCCGGACACTGATTCTAGCAACCAGCCCTGGTTTATTCCAAAACGTGGAAGTGGTGCCGCGAATTGGCCGCGATTGGCACGATTGGCATGCAAAAAACTGCCAGAAAAACGATTGCAATCTCGAGATAGCCTAGCGTGTTTCGCGCACAATCCGGTCAACCAGCGAGTTGGTCGAAGTATACTCGCCAACGATACTGGTCGTGGGAAACATCAACTTGGGCACATTGCCGCGACCAACACGTTTGTAAAGGTCCACATGGGCCTGCACAAACCGTGAAGCCGTCGTCTTGGCCAGTTCTGCCTCGATCTCTTCCTGACCCATCAGCTCCATGGCTTTGGCCTTGGCTGTTGCATAATTGGGACAGTGGGTTCCCTCGAACAACCAATGATGAAAGACTTCAAACTGCTCGCGATCTACCAACCAGCAAGCAACCGCAAGTTTGGCCAATTCGCAAGACTCGTGAAAATGTGACCCGGTACTGGAGATGGCGTCATTGCATCTCGTATTCAATGGCACCGGCAACAAAATAATGGCGAGGTCTTCGCCCAGCGAGTCGCATGCGCCCTTGATCGCGCGATGAGTGTTGCGGCAATGTGGACAGGCATAATCATACATCTCGACAAAGATATGCCTGGCATTGGGATCACCAATCAGTGGCCACACTGCAGGGTCAAGCTGGGTTGCGCCACCGTTGATGTTGACCAGCCGTTTTTCCTCTTCCTGAGCCTCCTCGTCCTCGTCTTCCTGCAGGGGATCATAGCTCAACATCGATGTCGACCAGCTGGCCGTCATGCCTGTCATCAACTGGGCAACCAGTGGTCGCGAGTCACCCGCAGTGCTCATGCCGATGGGCGATTCAAAGAGCGGTGACTCGAAAATCGTTGAGTCCTCCTCGTCCTCCTCAATTCCTGGCGGCGAGAACAGACTGTCATCCTTTTCCGTGTTGTCGGTCTCGGCAGGAGCGACCATGTCAAAGGTCTCAATTTCGAACTTGGGTGGTTCGCTGGCCAGCAACTGGGCGATGATCAGCACAGAGATTCCCAGTGCTGCCATCCCGGAGAAGAGGATGGTAGCCCGAAAACCCAACGGTCGTTTCCACAAGATTGCGCCGGCAATCAACAAACCACATGCATGCGCAGTCAGGCAATATTTGCACAAGTGTTGAATCAAAAACACCTGCACAACAATAAACCACAACGCCGCCAAACCAGCCGACAGGCCACATACCGCGACAACACTCCAGGAAATTCGGCGCGCCATGCCGTCAGTTTTCGCGTACATCGTGACGGCCAGTGCCGAAACCATGACCAAATAGGTAAGGGCAGCCAGCGCACTGACGGGCATCCCCAGCCACTTCGAGTACTTGCTATGCAAGACATGACTGCAATCAAACAGGGTTCCGCCGCTACAGCCTGCGACTTCCGATGATGTTAAGGCGGCGTAGGACAGGTAAATCGACACCGAAAGTGCGATCAGGGCCGGAACGAGCAACAGTGTGGCGAAGTGAATCCCGGGCATCGCCAGAATCTGGCGAAGTTCACCACCCGATTCGATGGTGGATTGGCCGATATTACCAAGCCCGGGCTTGGTGACCAGGCTGGAATCTTTTCCACCCGGTTTTTCAGAAAGTATGCTCATTTAACGGTCACCGGCCTTGTCTGAGAGGGGGGGAATTCAAGACATATGTCCAGCGGCGAACTGACCTTTCATCTTAGTCGATAAAAATTGGTCTTTGGCGGCCCAGGCCGAATAAATGCCGATTATTTGAGGATGCCAGCACCTGTTGTTCAGGTTAGGTAAGGCGCGCGGATCGTTGGTTTGAGTGTTGTCAGTCAAGGGCCGCCGATTCCAGGCTACCTGGCGGAAGCCCACGGTGATACACCCGGTAGCGAACCTGAGGCACGTTATATTGTGGGGCATTAATCACGTTCACGGGCAAATTCCGGCTGCAATCTTGGATTCTGACGTTAACAAAGACCGCAAACTCGGACTATTTGGCGCCACCAGCGTAGGAGTCGGAGCAATCGTTGGCGGTGGTATTCTGGCCCTGGCGGGAGTGGCATTTTCGGCAACCGGCCCATCGGCCATTGTGGCATTTGCCTTGAACGGCGTCATTGCCTTGCTAACAGCGCTGAGCTTCGCCGAGATGGCTTCGCGGTTTCCCGAGTCTGGCGGCACCTACACGTTTTCCAAAAAAGTGCTTTCCGTGGAAGCGGCCTTCTCGGTGGGCTGGGTCGTCTGGTTTGCCTCGATTGTCGCAGCAGTGCTGTACGCGATCGGATTCGCACACTTTGCTGTCGCGTTGATCCGGGGGCTACTCCCGTCGGAAGTTGCCTGGCTGGAGCGTTCGTGGGTCCAGCCGGCGCTGGCGGTGGTCAGTGCTTTACTCGTTGGCGGCTGGTTAATCGTGGGCTCCATGGGCGGCGGCAAATGGACCAACGTGACCAAGGTCGCGGTGTTTGGGGTGCTGGTGTTGGCGGGGTTTTGGGCCGTGATACGTCAACCTGCAGTAGATACGGCTGCGGCTCTGCAACCTTTCTACTCCGAGGGACTGCCGGGGTTGATCCAGGCGATGGGTTTCACCTTTATCGCCCTGCAGGGATTTGACCTGATCGCCGCCGTTGGTGGTGAAGTGCGGGAACCGGAAAAGACCCTGCCCCGCGCCATGATCATGTCGTTATTGATCGCACTCGGAATCTACTTGCCTTTTTTGTTCGTCATCGCAGCTGTTGGCACGGGTCCCGGGACTTCGATCTCGGAAGCAGCCCGGCAGGATCCCGAAGGGATTGTCGCCGTAGCGGCAAGGAATTACCTGGGGGCATTTGGCTACTGGCTGGTGATAGTCGCGGCGGTGCTGTCCATGTTTTCAGCGTTACAGGCCAACGTCTATGCTGCTTCGCGAATTGCCTGGGCCATGGCCCGGGATCGCACATTGCCTTCGATGATGAGCCGGCTGAATGACTCTCGCAATCCGGTCATCGCGGTAGCTGCCACGACCGGATTGATCGCCTTGCTGGTGATGCTGGTCCCCGATGTGGCGACCGCCGGTGCGGCATCCAGCTTGATTTTCCTGGTAACTTTTGCTCTGGCGCACTGGATTGCGATTCTGGTCCGTCAGCGCAGTGTGTTTCATCCACCACCATTTCGCACACCGTGGTTTCCAGCCGTACCGGTGATTGGTGGGTTAGCGTGCCTGGGGCTGGCGATTTACCAGGGCGTCGCGGTCCCCGCGGCCGGATTGATTGCCATTATCTGGCTGACACTTGGCTCGATGCTGTTCATGTTTCTATTTGCCGGTCGAGCGCGGATTCGTGATGCAACGGCCGCCGCCATCAACCCTGAACTGGTGCGATTGCGTGGACGCTCGCCGCTGGTCCTGGTGCCGATTGCCAATCCCAGTCATGCCCGGGCATTGATCACCCTGGCCAGCTATCTGGTTCCGCGGGGAATTGGACGCGTGCTGCTTCAAAACGTCGTAGTGGTGCCGGAAGAGTGGGATCCGGAAGTGGACGTTGTGCCTATCGAGCGTTCCCAACAGGTGCTGCGAAAGCTGCTCGTCGAATCAGCTTTGCTCGATGTCAATGCCGACGCCATGACCACGATTGCCAGAAAACCGATGTCTGACATCGCGCGGGTGGCCTCGTTGCACCGTTGTCGATCGATCGTCATGGGAATGAGCGAGATTACCGATGATCGCGTGACACGACTGGAACGACTACTGGCTGCGATCGACGTGGACGTGGTGATTCTCCGTTCGGGCGAAGGATGGGATTTGCCGGAAGCAGAACGGATTCTTGTACCGGTCGCCGGCCGGGGCGGACATGAATACTTGCTGGCCCGGTTGTTGGGCAGCCTGTCACGGACGGCCAAGCGCCACGTGACCTACCTGCGTGTGATGCATCCGGAATCGCGTCCCGAGGAGATCGCCCGGGAAAAACGTTCCATGCGGGCGCTGGCGGATGACCAGATGCGCGCACAGGCCGAGGTTCAGGTCCTGTTGCACGAAGATCCCGCGCAGGCGCTTGTCGACAAGGCCTGTGATTACCATTTGATCGTGCTGGGAACCCAAAGACTGGGGCGTCGCGGAAGAGTGTTGGGCAAATTTACCCGGCAGGTTGCTGCGAACACGGAGTGCCCGATGATCGTGATGAGCAGCCGCGGCTGACCAGTTCCCGCGACGGTCTCGGTGAATCATCGTTTTCCGTAACTGGACAACGCGAACCAGCCCACCCCCAACAGCAATCCGGCCAAGACGAAACAGATAGTGTTGACGAGGGCAGGGCTTGCCATCGATTCGGTTGCGGCCGAATCCTCCGTCGAAGTGGCCACTGCTGATCGTTCGGCAAGTGCCGTTTGCTTTGGAGCGATTGGTGGCAGACCGGTTTTTGCTTCCGGAATCGTTGGTCGTGCAGCGGCTCTGGCACGATCGATTTTCTCGAGGTATTCATCCTGCGGGCCGTCCGGATGCAGTTCGCCCATTAATACGGTCGAAAAATCGGCAGCCTTGCCGGGGACCACTTCCGGTTCCTGCCCACTGTCGCGCAGTTGCTCCAGCCACTTGCGCGTTTCCTGTAGCGCCGGCTCGAAACCGTAGGGCCCGTCCGCTCCGGCGATGGCCACGATGCCTTCACGATTGATCACAAACACCTTGTCCGGCCAGGCTCGATAGCCGATGTCCGTGGAGTTGTCCATGTTATCGATGAGGCAGGGGATCGACGATAACGACTCATTCAGCATTCGTGTTGCTGCGGCGCATCTTTGATCGTAGTTGCGATGATTGGGTACGCGCCGCGAAGGGTCGTTGTTTGCCGAGGAGCCGTCACTGGGATGAGCTTCGTTGATATAGATCACCAGAAACGCCGCGACGTCGCGGAATTCCTGGTATATGTCTTCCATGGCGTCAGCCTGACCCCGAAAAGGACCTCACGTAAAGCTGCCAAAGAACAGCACCACCGGTTGGTCGAAGTCGGCCAATTCAACTTGCTGTGATCCGTCAACCGTCTTGAGCTTGAAGTTGGGCGCCTCGTCGCCGGCCACCAGCGCCCGACCAGGTTGCGCCTCCACAACCAGCGGGGCCAGAAGCAGCAGCGCGAACGCAACAGCAACGAGCGAAACTGGTTTTATCTTCCATTGCAACATGGTCGGGCACCCGTAATGGGTTGGCGTGGTCGGCATCGACACGTATATCGTAAGGTGCGAACAGCCGCCTTGCCCATACGCCTTTCCGCAGGCCCGAAAAAATAGATGCGTTCCAGTAACAGGCTTCACCCAGCTGGGCTATGTCACGACCACGACCACTGCGGCGATCACGATCAGCGCGACGGTCACGACGACTGGCCACAACCAGCGCGGCCTCGACGGTTTTCGTTCTTGTGTATCGGCCAGTCGACGCGCCTGCACAGGCTCTGCGAACGGTGCGCTACGCGTCACGGGTTTGGCGTTCGACGTTTCATCAAGTTCGATGGCCCGCAAGGCATCGACCACTTCCTGAGGCGTTTCAAAGCGTCGCTCGGGATCATGGTGCATCATGCGTTCCATCACGTCGATCAGTTCCGGAGGCAGATCACGACGAAAACGACGCACATCGGGAACTGCGGTCACTTCGTCGGGCGGCGTGCCAAACCATGGCGGGCGATTGGTTAACAGGAAAAACAGCGTGCAACCGAGACTGTAGATGTCCGAGCGGATATCGACGGATCGAGCGTCAGCGGCTTGCTCGGGTGCGATAAATCCCTCGGTTCCCAGGGACGTGTTGCGCAGGGTGAGCAAGGTCTCATCGCTAACAGAATCGTTTTCGCCTGATTCCAGATCGCGTCGAAACTTGGACAGGCCAAAGTCGAGGATCTTGACTGTGCCGTCACTGGCCAGCATCAGATTCTGGGGCTTGATGTCGCGGTGTACCATCTTTCGCTCGTGAGCGTGTTGCAGTCCCTCGGCCGCCTGGCATATGTAGTCGACGGCGGCGGCGACGGGCAGAGGACCGGACCGGTTGACCAACAAGTTCAGTCCTTCACCTTCCACGAATTCCATCACCAGCATGTGCAAATCGCCGACTTGCTCCGCGTCATATGCCGTAACAATATTGGGATGGGAAAGACGCGCAGCGGCACGGGCTTCCTTGGCAAACCGCTTGACCGCTTCAGGGTGATTGATCAATTCCGCTCGAATCGTCTTCAGGGCCACGGTGCGTTTCATCATTTTGTGCCGGGCCTTGAATACCTGGCCCATTCCACCCTCACCCAGCTCGGCCAGCAACTCATAGCGTGATTCATCCCCCAGCACAAACGGGTCCTCGGAGGTACGTACGGATTGGCCCTCGACGAATTCGATCTTGCTGAGTCGTTGCACCAGAGCGTCACCCGGAAGTTCGGCCAGTCGTTGCGTACAGTTGTCACAGTTTTCCAGGTGCATTTCGATTGAGGAGGCGACGCCCACCGGCAAACGGCCGTTGATGAAATCCGTCAGTTGGCGGTTACCGGGACAAGCAGATTTGACTTCGGCCACGGTTGAATTCCTGGCAGAAAGATACGTTGTTATCAGGAATCGGTTAATCGTCTTGCCAGTCGACCAGTCCATCGCTGAGTTGCCGCAACTGGCTCAGCACTCGCGACTTGGCGACGTAAACAGCATTGACCGACATACCCAGTTGCTCGGCCGCCTGTTCAGGTGTCTGTCCATCAATCGTCACCGCGCGAAACGCATCCCAGGTCGATTGACGTACACCGGGACGGATCTTTTCCAGCAATTGCTGTAACACGTACTGGTCGTGTTGTTCGTCCCAGTGACGACTCATTTGGCTGTCGGGGTCCTCCAGTTCCACAATCAACTGGCCAAAGTCACTGCCACCCACGGCGGCTACACGATTAATGTGCTTGCGACGATAATTCTGCCAGCAAAATATCGTGATCTGTTTGAGCCAACTGCGAAACGATCCCGTTCGTTGTCGCTGAAAATCGGGCAATTTGCGCAAGACCACCGAGATGACTTCCTGAGTGACGTCATCCCGTTCCTGGTCACGCACATGCTGCCCGCCCAGCCAGATGCGAATGAGCGGCGTGTACAGGTCCACGAATTCCCGCCAGGACTCCGATGCACCATCGGCCTTGAGGGAATCCAGAAAACTTACCGAAGTATCTGACATACAAACCGCGGGTAGTGAATCAGCCGTCGAGTCGATTATAAACGGCGGCGAGGAGCTTTTCGACGTAGACCACATGAAATTCAGGTACTCCGTAATGTCCGATTTTCGTGAAAGCTTTCGGTTCCTGGGCACATTTTCCTGGCACAGTCTTGATGAATGGAGTAGCAGGCGCCACGCATTTACGGACGTGGCACCTGCGATCGGCCAACGAGGCGATCGGACTCCATCACTCACATCAACAACCTTGACCAGGGCCACATGGGCCTCTGTCCAAAGGAACAAGATCATGAGCGCGATTCGCGATTTTTTGTTACACCGAATCTGGATATTTGCTTTTGCCTCGTTTGTGCTCGGGTCCTGGGCCCTGAAAATGACGGGTAATTAGACGCCGACCGCGGAGGGGGGCAAGAAATTTCCGCTGCCAGCCGATGTGCTAAGCTGGTGACTCCAGCACCAAATGCCCCCCGCGGAGTCACGCGATGCCTGCTTCCGAGGCAAAATTTACCCGACGGACCTTTGTTGGCACCAGCGCCGCCGCCTGCGTGCTGGGCGTTTCCGGCGGCATGTCGGCGGCATCCACACCGTTAGCCTTTTCTGCCGCAACGTCGGTCAATCAGGACTCGCCGCGGATGCTCAAGTCACTGAAGATTGGCATGGTCAAGGTAGACGGATCGTTGACCGACAAATTCAACGCTGCCAAGGCAGCCGGGTTCGATGGCATCGAAATGAACTCACCCGGCATGAGCGTAAAAGATACGAATCAGGCGATTGCCGCAACAGGACTGCCGGTTGACGGAACGGTTTGCTCGACCCACTGGATCATTCGTCACACCAGTCCCGACCCTGCACAACGCGACCAGGCACTGCAGGATTTGCACACGGCGATCCGCGACACCCACGCCGTCGGTGGCAACACGGCATTGCTGGTAGTCGGACATGGTCAGGACGGTCCGGAGGAAGAAATCTGGCCGCGCGCAATCGAGAACATTGCCAAGGCGATTCCGCTGGCCGCGCAACTGGGCGTAGTGATCGCGATTGAAAACGTGTGGAATCATTTTCTTTACGATCATGACGGCGATGAACACCAGACTGCTGACAAGTTTGCGCAATTCGTCGACGAATTGAATTCGCCCTGGGTTGGCATGCAATACGACATCGGCAATCACTGGAAGTACGGCGATTGCGGGCAGTGGATTCGCACGCTGGGTAAACGCATCGTCAAGCTCGATGTAAAAGGTTACTCGCGAGCGAAACAGGACTGGGCCAAGCTGGGCGAGGACGACATCAACTGGGCCGATGTGCGTGAAGCCCTGAATGAAATCAACTTTCATGGCTGGGCAGCGGCCGAAGTTACCGGAGGTGGCCCCGATCGACTGGCTGAAATTTCCGCCGACATGAACGATTGCCTGGGGCTCAAATAACAGATGGACCCCTTATGGTCACGGCCGAACCGAAACGAACACGGCGACGCTGGTGGGCCTGGAGTTTGTGCATCCTGATCGCTGCCTGCGTGGTGCTCAGTCTGCCATGGGCCAGTGCCCTGCGTCATGATTCAGCCGTCTGGGTTAATCGTACCGGACGCAGTATTGCGCTGGGCCCGCTTGCCGATTGGGTCGCCGTCGACAACTCGATACCCGATTGGTAT
>JBPCVB010000186.1:0-2673 GCA_051010855.1 Pirellulaceae bacterium
GTATTCAGGTGGTGGACAAGGTCCGTGAGTAGTTCGGCAAAGCGATCGGCAGTCGTGTCCGGTCGATTCAGTTCAAGGGCAGTTCTGGTGGCGACTTTGGGGTCTCGGGCGGCCTCCGCCAACCGCAACACGA
Source organism: Pirellulaceae bacterium (assembly GCA_051010855.1). Taxonomy (GTDB): domain Bacteria; phylum Planctomycetota; class Planctomycetia; order Pirellulales; family Pirellulaceae; genus CAJQPP01. The sequence continues at coordinate 134 of JBPCVB010000186.1, forward strand.
TGCGGTCCAGGATTTCACCCGCCGCCTTGCGGGTGAACGTCGTAGCCAGGATCGAGCGGGCCGGTACGCCATCGATCAACAAGCTGATGTAACGGTTTGACAACTGAAATGTCTTGCCGGTGCCTGCTGACGCAAGGATCATCGAGTTTATGAGCAATGGATTCACGGTGATGGGTCCTCGTCTCCGGGCTCCCACTTCTGAAATACGCCGGTCTGGCAGATGGCGTCGACATCGCTGCGCCAGCGCGGTTTGGGATTTGGCGGCCAAAATTGCCCGCTACGCACCTGCCGCATCACTCTCGTCGCCACGGCGTTGGCTGATTCCAGTTCACCACTCGACCAGTCGGCCAGTTCCAGCACCGGTTGGTCAGTATCCTTGGCTATCAGGATCAGGCCGGTTTCGATGCGGTACTCGTCAGGCAGGTCAAAATTACCCAGCAAGTGAAAGTACAGGGGCAATTGCAGATCAATCCAGCGTCCGTCGCGGGTCTGGTGACGATCACGCGGCGATTGTCGCTTGTCATCGGTTTTGTAATCGTAGACGCCAATGATTTTTAACTCGTCGTTAACATCAATGCGGTCAATCTGGCCACGCACCTCAAACGGTTCGCCATCAACCTCGAAAACGCAACGAGTCTTTTCCTTTTCAACCTGAAAGATGCGATAGCCCTGGCGGCGATGCTCCGCTTGCCATTTTGCAAATCGACGCAAGCGAATGCGGGCCTGTTCCAGCTGGATTTGCACCGAAGGAATCGGCCTCCGTCCGTAGCGAGCCATGGAAAACCGATTCAGGCAATCGATGATGTGCTTTTCAATGTCGTCCGCATGGTCCGAGTCCTTCAATTCAGACCTGCCGAAATTCTCGACAACATCGTGAATCAGCTGGCCAAATTGACGACCATCCATTTCGTCCTGCCGGTCGTGCAGTCGTTCCAGGCCCAGCACACGATTCAGATAAAATCGATAAGGGCATTCGAGGTAGGCCTTGAAATCGGTAACACGCAAGCTGTTAATCGGCTCGGCATCCACGGAAATTTGCGGAATGATGAACTGCTGGTCCGCCGGTCGCGTCGCCGGATCGCCGACACACCAGTCCGTCGTCACTTCGCCGTCGCTGAACAGGCGGATGGCGCGATCAGCCAATTTGGCGGGATCGCCCATCATCAGCAGTCTGCTGGGCATCTGCGGTTGCCCATCCTCGTCGCGACGTCCCACCACCAGTGCGACATGTTTGCGCGAGTTCAATACCAGGGACAAGGCATAGGCATCACGGGCATAACGTCGCCGGTTGTCCAGCAGCCCCAATTCGCCGCGAACCGAGTTCGGTAGAAACAGGTTGGAACTGGCAGATGAAGGAATGTAGCCTTCATTAAAGTTTGTGACGATCGTCACGGGTGTGTCTTCCCAGGGTGTATCCAGCCAGCCGGTGAGTGGCAGCGAATCGGAAACGGCCGGATCGGCCACCAGTTCCCCTCCACACAACTCCAATGCCCACTGAATCGCATCCTGACTTTGCACCGGGTCGCGCAGCAAATGTCCGGATTGTTCGAGTTCAATCAGGCTGCGCACAATCGACTGGCACGCACGAATCGTGCGTCGGTGTTCCGGGTTGTTTCGGTCGAGTACCGTTTTCAGATAGATTGCCACGAGGACCTTTTTCCAGGCCGCCGCCCATTGGTCCAGCGGTTTGCCGGTGCGAGCGACCACAGGCTGTATCAGTTCGTAGATTTCGCTGTAGGCGAGTTCCAGGTGAGCGTAAAGATCGTTGCCGTGCCGGTCCTTGCCACCGAAGTAGACATCGTTGATGTCGGTAGAAATATAAAAGGGTAGCCGCGAATTCTGGTAATTGTCCAGTTCCTCCAGCCAACGGTGCGTTGCAGTGCGCCTCAATAGCCAGGCGTACATATCGGGGTGACGAATCAGTTCCGCGAAACTTTCGAATCGCTGATCCGCGATCCAGTTGCCAAGCAGTTCCAGCAAAACGTACGGCCGCGTGTTGCTGATCGACATGCCGCCCACGTCGTGAATCTTTACGCCGGATTCCGACAATGCACGACCGATGTGCGAAATCAACCGCGGATCCGGCACACTGACTGCAATCTGGTCCACACCGTACTGGCCATCCAGCTGGTAAAGAACCGACGAGACGATTTTGGCCTGATCACCAGGTTGATCGGCTACGCGGATGTCTTCGTCGGGGATGTCAATCGGGAGGTGTTCCCAGGTGTCGATTTGCAAACAGCCAAGGTCATCGAAGTGATCGGCCAGTGATTCGTCGGCAAACACGACGGCCGTGGCCTTGTCTGCAACCTGTTCAAGTATTTCGCGAAACACGGGATTGAGATCGACGGTACCGACCAGGTAAATATTGTGATCGGTGCGGCATTCGCCCCGTTTGATGGCAACCAGCCTGGCGGTTTGACGATCCCACAGTTTCTCTCGATTCAATATGTCGAGGTAGGCTCGTTGCACGTTGCTGAGCGCCTGCCAGCGGCCACGCTCCAAAAACAACTCTGATTCCTCAGCGGCTTGCAGTACCT
>JBPCVB010000187.1:0-3566 GCA_051010855.1 Pirellulaceae bacterium
TTGGTGGTGCGATTGTTAGACAAAAAAGGCAAACGATCCGCGTCCGAATCGCTGGCCTAAAGCAAATTCCCGTACGACGGCCTGGAAGACCATCGTACGGGTATGCCTGCCAGGCTACGGGTCAATAGCCAGTTGCTCGAGCAGGACCTGTTCGAATGACGGCGTCACCGTGTTGATTCGGGTTTCCCATAGGCCACTCGATTCCACAACGGCAGCCTCGGCACGCGCGGCCGCCAGAGTGTCTTCGACCGAATGTAATTGCCACACAGCCGGACGAGATCCCCAATGGCTCTTTTGAGCCCAGATTCGCAGAATCGTAACTCCCTGAATCTGCAGCTCCATCACGCGATTGTTGCGTGCCAGTGCAGTGGCAAAGCATTCTACTCTCGGACGTCGATAGGCGCCTTCGTACATCACGCAGTATTGTGGCGTGTACACCGGGCGCTTTTCGACTTCATAATCGAAGTACAGGTCGTTGAGCTGGATATTGGACTGGGCAAATGCGACGGGACCGGCGGCCAGCGTTAACAACGTGGCAACAAGCAAATTCCTCACAAACATGGTTCTTCTCCATAGCAATAAGGTTCCCGCGCACGGTTAGCACAGTTTACAAGCGTCAGCAACGACTGGATGTTACAGGCCTTTCCGGGAATCGCGGCAACAGGTTTCAGTTCTTTCTAGCGAAGGCCGAACGGATAACGATCGACCAGAAATGAAAACGGCGCGTAGACGGGTGTGATGCGGGTTTCCCACTGACCGGTCCCTTCCAGCAGATTGGCGATAGATCGCGCCCTTGCCAATGTGTCCTCGACGCTGTGAAATCGCCAGCGAACATGCGCAGGGGAAACGCGCAATCCTTCTGAAATCTCAAGGATGCGTGCTCCGGAGCTTTTGAGCTGCATGACGCGCCTGTCACGCTCCAGGGCCGTGTTGAAGCATTCGTCAATCGAATGGCCCGCGTGAACGGCCCATTCCCAGCGGATGCAATAGACATACGTTGGCACGCCCCTTTTTTCGACCTGAAAGTCGTAGTAGAGATCGTTGGGGACCTGGGCAGACACCGAGGGAGCCGCGGCAACCGCGAACACCGCGGCAATAACGATTTTGTAAAGCAGGCCTGGCATGGACATCTCCTGTGGAAAGTTAGTGGCGAGAGAAGCGAATACCAACGCGTGTCGTTATTCATGAATGAAAGGGCCACCTGCCGTTAGCGTCTATTGCATCAGCATTGGCGATTGAAGAATGAAAAACGCGACCCCAAACGCTTGCGGCGTGCGGAAACAGCGATAGCGCATTGCAATTCCCGAAAGGCATGCTTCTCTGCTGCGGTTGATAAGTTCCCTGCGCCGAAATGCGAAGGAAATGTTGACAGCGGAGTTCACGCTGAAGCGTTACAGGATGCGAGACTTTTTTTTGCAATCCGTTGCGGCGAAAAAAAACCCGGTCTGGATCGGACCGGGCTTTTTTTGCAATAAACCGAATTATCTGGCTTGCCGGCCAGATTTACGCAACGAGTCAATCAAGGGTGCCGTGACGAAGTGAGAAAAAGAACCTGTGTGGCGCTACCGCAGGCCAGTCTAGGCAATTTCGTCCAGCAACCGTTCTACTGCCGTGTCCATCTTGTCGGCCGTCTCGTACTGACCGGCTTCGATTTGCTCACGAATTTCCGCGACACGTTCTGCCCGGATTGCCGAGGTGTCGTTCATTCCGGCGAGCATTTGCGCTTCGCTGGAAATATCAATGTGGTCGTTCGTGTCGATACGAGTGGCAACCGTCTGGTTGTCAGGGGTTTGAACCTTGTTGGACAAATTGACCTGAGACGTAGACTGGATACTCGATGTTCCTCGAATCTGCATGGTTAACTCCCGTCGTGGGTTGCGGCAAATCGGCGCGGGGGTGTCGCGGTTGGGGACCGGATTCCGTTGGCCATTGCCTGGAGGGCACAGGGTGACAGGGTGTTGAACCAACTTACCGGCAATCACCACCGTATCTCCTGTGGCCACGGAACTCCGCGGGCCGGGGATTGTGGTGGAATCTGCCTTGCAAGTACAGTTCAAACTCTCCTTTTGCGCTACGATCCGTGTCGGTCGTTGGCCTCCGGTTCCGGCAAGAGTTGACTCTGCAGACGCTGGGAAAGCAAAACAAGTTATCGACGCGATCGCTAGCATTGTGAAGAAGATTCTCCTGGCAAACCTTTTTGCCGCTCACAGGCCACTTTTGCACCTGTATTGTTTGAATTGTTTTCTCGTGATCGCAACGAATGGTTAATCTGCGACCGCAAGTTTTATGTTAAACGAGTTGAGCCGTAAGGGGCTCGATTTGCCAACATTTCACAAACTGTTTCCGACGGAACCCTGTTTTCACTTTGTGTTGGAAAACTTCCATCCCACGTTTGACAGGTGCCTTGGCATGTGCACCTCATGTATTGACCCTTTTGCAAACAGCGGTCCATTCGCCAAAAAAATCTTCAAACCGTTTGACATTTCTCTAACACAGGTTGGCTTGCGTGGTTTTGGTAATTGCGGAAAGTCAAAAACGCTGTCAATTCACCGACTGCGCCAGCAAGGCATTTGAAAATCCAACAAGACATCCTTGCAAATTGGCAGGCGGCCAAAGTGGGAAACCTGAGTGGTGATAGCAAATCAAATCGTTATTTGAACGCAACCGCAAATCCTTATAACAATGGCAAACCAGACCGCAACAAGATGCGTATAACTGGTGTAGGAGCACGCCTGGGCAAGGCCACCACAGGGAACTGAAGAGGCAACGGAAGCTTTCCTGTTTTGCCCATCCGGCATGATCCGGACACACGTCAAAACTGTATCGAGCATGGGCAGGGATCGCCGATGACTTAGAGCATCGAGGACCTGCCAAATGAATGATCGCGAACTAACACCGCCCAAGCTGAACCTGTCCCGTGACACTGGACAGCCGCCTTTGCACATCAGCATGGACGCCTTCTTTGATTACTGCTTCTGGCTTGCTGAAGAGTTGCAGGACCTGGAAGCCATGCACGACCCGCATCGCAACACCGCGGGATTCGATTGCGATATCCCTTTCCCCGACGACCTGGCTGCCGACTGGCATTAGGCCAGGCCCTGGGAGCCAGCCGGGATACGGAATCGGGATGGCGACGTGCACAAAAAAACCCGCCATCGGCGGGTTTTCTTTCTCTTTGCATTGAATGAACGTGGCTTTTGGTTACGAAGCCATTTTCTGTTTGCCGAATTCCACGCGGCGTCGACCGAGCTGTTGCTGCAATCTGGAAACGATGCTGCTGTGCATCTGGCTCACGCGGCTCTCGCTGAGATCCAGCGTCGCGCCGATCTCTTTCATGGTGAGCTCTTCGTAGTAGTACAGAATGATGATCAATCGTTCGTTGCGATTGAGGCCCTTGGTGACCAGTCGCATCAGATCGTTTTTCTGGATTCGACGCGTGGGGTCTTCGCCCTTTTTGTCTTCCAGAATGTCGATCTCACGAACATCCTTGTAGCTGTCGGTCTCGTACCACTTCTTGTTCAGGCTGATCAGGTTGACCGCATTGGCGTCAACGATCATCTTTTCCA
>JBPCVB010000188.1:0-7943 GCA_051010855.1 Pirellulaceae bacterium
TTTGGCGACCGGAAAGCCTGCCGGACTTCTTGATCTGTTTTTTCAGTTCTTGCTTCCGACGCTTTTTCACGCAACGCAGCGAGGTTGCCATCTCCTGTTCGCTGGGTTGCCAGATATCCGTTCGCAATCCGATCAGATGGGTTTTCGCCCATTTATCGGACCCGGAATCGAGCTCTGAAACCGTCCCAACTACATCCATATTTTTATTGAAGTGATTACTGTCAGCCGTCTTTAGTTTTTGCAAGACTTCGATATTGGTTGGATGCGCTCCCGGCATCGCCCACATGTCGATGTAGCGATTTGATTCCACCTGAGTTTTCAAATCCATTTCAATTCACTTCTTCCCCGGCAATTCCAACCTCAACAATGGTCAAGCAAATGCTTTTTCATCTTCCGGGCTCAATTTCGTGAAACGGGCCAGGAACTGTAGACCGATTCGGCGCGAAGTTCAACGGAGATTTGGAATTCAGAAAAAGCGGTGGGGGAAAAGAACAGGGCGTTCCGACGCTGTCGACACAACAGATTCGAAGAATAGCTAGCGAGAACTTGATCGCAACGTCAGACTGGGAAGCTTCAATCGAACGTATCGTTTACTGTTTGTTGTTTTTGGGAACGCGTTATTTTGAGCCACCAGTTGCGCGAAAATACGCGAATTTCTTGCACCCCATTCGTGAGCATTTGTGTTATTCGTGGCTCGATTTCGGGTCCAGACTATCCACTGATTCGACCAGATCCTGGACAGGATTTGCAAGATGAACAGGCTAACTGCGACGGAGTGGCACTGTCAAATTGGGGGTGCCATGCCTTTTTGCGGCCCAGCTGGAATCTCGTAGCTGTCCAGCACGAGGCAACATCTTCTGATACGATAGTGAGCGAATTGATCTGGCACGGACATTCCGTATCAGACGCAGACAAAAGCTGACACTTTTTAAGGTTGAACAATGGCTGAAGGCACGATTAAACGGCTCACTGACAAAGGCTTCGGATTTATCGACGTTGGGACTGAAAAGGATTTGTTCTTTCACTCTTCCAGTCTCGAAGGCGTGAGCTACGACGAACTCCGGGAAGGACAAAGAGTCACTTTCACGGAAGCGCAAGGACAAAAAGGACCCTGTGCCGAACACGTCCAGGTGGCGTAGAGACTGCAAAGTTTTTCTTTCAAGTAGCACATCGTTCGATTTCGGAGGCAGCGCTATGGGTGACAGAGGCGGAAGCAAAGACAAGGGCAAAAAGGAAAAGCAGAAAAAAGCCAGGCTAAGCCCAAAAGAAAAACGAAAAGCACAAAAGGAAAAAAAGGCTAACAAATAGTGACGCGCCGTTAACAAGTGCGTACTGTTCGTTAACCACAAAGAATAAGACACGGACCGGTCCCTTTGCAGAATTGGACCGGTCCTGTTTTTTTGATTTCGAGTATTTTTCTCCTGGGCCTGCTAATTCTTTTGCGACCGGGCTACTTACGGCCCTTTCCGCCGGCGTCGGCATCGTGATCACGGGACGGGGTGGCATTCGACGAACTGTCACGGCTTCTGCAACGTGCGTGGAGAACATTTAAGGTCCGCCGGACTCTCGCTTACTCGACGTTGTTCTTGTTCCGCTTGCTTGGTTCGCTGGTATTCCTTGTTACCTCAGTGTTACAAAGCGGTACATGGATTTGGGCCAGGATTCGAATTCGCAGTCTATTAATCGTTTGGCTTTAATCGTTTAGCCACACCAGAAATCAATTGTCAGATCGTCCTTCATTTTTGCGAACAGGTTTCCCGTGCCCAAGCCAATCTTTGTCTCCATCGCCAGCGCAATCGTGATCCTGGCAGGTTGCAGCGTGCAAGAAAATTTAAGCTTGTCAGAAAATAGCACAATTGAATCAGCTACAAAGTGCAGCGCTTCAATACGAGCGCGAGACGAGCTTGCAATGCCTTGTGTCGCCGCGCACGCTTCGAGCCTCGAGCCCATCTCCACAAGCGAGTTTGCAGAAACGATTCGGCCGTTGCTCATGCAATACTGTGCCGACTGTCACGCACCCGGGGAAGCGGATGAGGATCGCGATTTCCTCATGGCGGAAACCGAAACCGATGTTGTCGGACTGCGAGACGTCTATGCGAGCGTAGTGCAACTCATGGAAGATCACGCGATGCCGCCTGAAGACGCGGCTCAACCAACTGATCCGGAACGTAAACTTGTTATCGACTGGATCAAGGAAACGCTTCCTCCCGAAGAATCAAAAAGTGTTCAGGAACAAGGTGATACGAAGATAAGCGCGTTTGTACGCAGGATTTTTCAGGATAAACAAGGCCACCTTTGGTTCGGGACCAATGGCGATGGAGTCGTTCGCTACGACGGCGATGCTCTCGAGTATTTCTCTATCAATGAGGGCTTTGGTGGACTCGCGGTAAGAGGAATTGTTGAGGACAAGCAAGGTGATCTTTGGTTTGGTACCGAACGGGGTATCACCAAATATGACGGCAAATCGTTTACCAATTTCACCGAGCAGGATGGCCTGATTAACAATGATGTCTGGAGCATCATCGTGGACAGCAAAGGAATCATCTGGATTGGTACTTTGCAAGGCGTCAGTCATTTCGATGGCGAAACGTTTACGCCTTTTGACCTTCCAGAGGCTGAGCCGGATCATTCGAGAGGTGTTACAAGTGCCCGGATCGTCCATTGCATCATGGAAGACAGTCAAGGCAGGATGTGGTTTACCACCAATGGTGGCGCTTATATCTACGACCCTTCGGTTCCACTCAGGCCAGGTGGAGATTCCTTGACCAACATTTCAGAGACCGATGGCCTGTGTCACAATTCGGTGAATAGCATTCTCGAGGACAAGGCTGGAAATTTTTGGTTCGCGACTCATCACAACGGGGTCTGCCGATGGGACGGAACATCATTTACCCACTTCACGTCGGAGGACGGGGTTAACGGAACGGAGGCCTGGAGCCTGTACGAAGATAGTACCGGCAACATCTGGTTCCCCATCGAGAATTCCGGTGTGTATCGGTACGACGGAGAGTCCTTTACCAATTTCCAGAGCGAGCAGGGCCTTACCACCAACGCGATACAGTGCACTTTTGAGGATAAGGAAGGCCGGATTTGGCTCGGCGGCTGGATGGGACTCTTTCGCTATGATGGCAACTCCATTTTCGCTGTTGGCAAGAATGGTCCCTGGCAGTAATGATAGGCACAAATGCTGAGGTGCGGAAGGTTGGGATAGCAAATGCCGGCGCCACCGCGCAACCGTCGTGGAGTTGCGTCGCGCGTCTTCGTCGCATCCTGCCCGATTATCGCTGCGTTGTCAGACGGAACATTGTCCTGCAAAAGGAGTGACGACAATGAAACCTGGTCCCACGCTTTGTCTGCTGGTGCTGTTGTTATCGTTTATTACGTCAAAAGCAATTGCCGTTCAAACCAGCGCTCCTGAGCGGGCAACGGCAATCGACTTTACGATTGGTGGCGTTGGAATTGACTCTACGCTTGAAGAACTTCGCGAGAGATTGCCAACCTCTGTTGAAGGCCATGCTCCAAACGCGGTTCCCATGCAGGACAATCAGCTTGTAGTAATTAACAATGGCGCAAACCAGGTTCCCACTGCCTATTTTCGCTTGTTGGACAAAGCTGTTATCTCCATCGAGGTTCATTACACGGCGTTGGGTGTCAACGAGATTGCTGCCAACCAACCAATGATTGACCAATTCGTCGAACGCTTTGGCGACTACGAAAAAACATGGCGTAACGACAACCTCGACGGTGGTGTTGATATTTTCGTGTGGGAATCCGACACCCGTTTTGTGTCCTTCGCCATGCATGACGATGGTAATGCCAGACTTTACATTAGCGGAAAAAATCACCCTCAACTGTATCCGCCAGAGACGCCCAGGACTTCTATCCTGGGAATTGACCCTCCGCTGGTGCCGGAAAATCGCAGATAACCAACGGATGCGACGAAGCTGACTGTGTCGCGTTATTCCTGATATCTCAACCCTGATTCGAGTCGTTTCGGCGGCTCGGTCATTCTTGACATTATCCAGCCTGGTTATCCTGACGTTATGTCACTCCTGTCTCTGTTAGTTGCCATTACACCGGTCGCGCGGTTATTCTTGCTGTCATGCTCAAGTAATCCGAAGTCGCGTTTTCCACAAGGCTGAAGGCGATAGCGATGAAGCAGTGGCTGATATGCATGGGAGGTGCTATCGGGATGGGCCTGACCTGGGCAGCCGGTTGGGCGGTTGTTGGTGCGCTGATTGCGGTGTTCAGCAACCTCGTGGGCGTTCCTGAGGAATCGGGCCTGGATCCCTGGATAGCGCTTGCGACACCCGGATTCGTTGGCGGTGTGATCTTTGCCGCCGTGCTTGGTCTTGCAGCGAGAGGTCGTGGACTCGATGAGTTGTCATTGCTGCGACTCGCCGCCTGGGGAGCGGTGGCTGGTCTGATGTTGGGCGTGCTGCCGTTTGCTATGGTTGCTGCGGGTGCGGCGAGTTTCAATGTGTCGCCGTGGCCAGTGGCTGCAATAGTCATCCCTGGCGTGATGCTACTGAGCGCATTCTCGGCCGTGGGATCGGCATTGTTGTTTCGCTATACTGCTCAGGACCAACCACCCGCGGGTATCCCGCATTCCTGATCTATGTTTGCTCACACTTCGTTCGAGACAGAATTGTTCGTCAGGACTGGGCAAGACGGCCATTGGACCCTGGCAACTCGATTTGGTCAGATGCTTCGAACCGCAGAAGAGCGGTTTGGCGAGCGCGACCAGACATACACATTTGTCGGGATTGAGTTTGGTGGCGAAAGTCCCCAGATCTGGTATCCAGGTGATGGGCAACAAATTGTCATCCAGTTGACGCCCGATTGCCTGACCGATGTGCCACGCGCTTGTTACCAACTCGCACACGAATGTATCCACCTCCTCGCACCGACGGGTTTACAAAACGCCAACAATCTCGAAGAGGGACTTGCGACTCATTATGGCGAAGAATATGCGGCGCGAATGTTTAACGCGCCTCGAAACTGCGGCGCGGACAATTACGAACTGGCGAAACGCGTTACCGAGCGCGCACTGGCGTTAAACCCTGCTTTTGTCCGTGAAATCCGTGCCGAAAAACCTGGCTTCTGCGAATTCACACCTGACGATATTGTCGAACACACCAGGATTGGAATCGAAGACGCTGAGTTTCTGTGTCGCACTTTCTATTAACCACGCGGGACTAATTACGTTGAATCAACGAACGAATTGAATGAACCTCGCGGAATCCATTGGAAACACTCCGCTGATCGAACTGAGACGCGTCGTACCGGCGGGATGCGGACGGATCTTTGCCAAAATCGAGGGGCAGAATCCGTCCGGCAGCATGAAGGACCGAATGGCCTATGCCGTTGTTAACGGCGCGTTGTCTTCCGGTCGCCTTTCGAGGCAGGGCACCATTGTCGAGTACACGGGCGGTAGTACGGGGACGTCTCTGGCGCTCGTTTGCGCTGCAGAAGGCATCGCGTTGACGGTCGTTACGTCGGATGCGTTCAGTATTGAAAAGCGATGTCACATGCGGGCACTGGGAGCCGATATCGTTGAAATCCCCAGTGACGGGGGGAAAACGACAGCGGAATTGATCAAACGGATGATTGCCCGGGCGGAGGAATTAGGCCGTTCCCCAAATACAGTCCTGGCTGATCAGTTCAACAACCCTGACGCGGCGAGCGGGTATGTTCCGTTGGCAAATGAAATCCTTCATCAGTCCCCAGCGCCGGTCGACGCCTTCGTTCAATCTGTCGGTACAGCCCAATGCATCAAGGGGGTTGGTTCGACATTGCGACAAGCACTCTCCAATGTACTTGTTGTCGCTGTAGAGCCAGCCGAATCATCGGTGCTGTCCGGCGGAACGCCAGGCTCTCACAAGATAGAGGGAGTCGGCCCTGGCTTCATTCCGCCAATCTGGAGTGATGACCTTGCCGATGAAATACAACTTGTCTCCACCGACGACGCTATGGCGATGGCCAGACAGCTCGCCAGAGACGAAGGTTTGTTTGCGGGAACTTCATCGGGGGCCAACGTTGCCGCAGCGATTCGAGTCGGCACCCGGCTGGGGCCAAACTCTGTTGTTGCTACTATCTTGTGCGACTCCGGCCTAAAATACGTTTCTACGTCGCTTTACGCCCGACATGCCGAGGAGTAACCAAACGGGTTTGTCGTCGTCAAATGTTTGTTGAACTGTACTCCGATCGTCTTGAGCTTTTGCGGTTCGATCAATGCGACGTCGACGGTTATACGTTGCTGTTAACCGATGCGAATACTCATCCCTACATCATTGACGACGGTCCGGTTGATCCAGCAAGCGTTCCGATCCGCATCAAAAAGAACTGCATGGCTACCCGGTTCGGACAATCGTTGTATTGGACCGCGCGATCAAAAGGCTGCGGCGAGTTTGTGGGTTTCGTTGCGCTGCACTCCGCTAAATCGAAACATCCTGTTTTGAGTTATGCGGTCTTGCCCAAATGGAGACGGCAGGGATATGCCAGCGAGGCGATTCGGGCAGTGGCAGACTTTGCGATCGTGGACATCGGCAAACAAGCCATTCTGGCACGCACACATTTGAACAACCAGGCATCACAATCCCTGTTAAGATCGTTGGGGTTTACGCTGGCCGGAGAGATTGACTGGTCTGATGCAAAACGACTGGAATACATTCTGCGCCCCGACACCATGTAATCTGCCCAGAAGCCGGAGCCAGCCGTTGGAACGATGAAACCGCAACTCAAAATTTCGCTCACAACAATTGTCATACCGGATTATGACGTTGCAATCGCTTACTTTGTTGACACTTTGGGTTTTCATCTCCGTGAAGACACACGGGTAAGCGACGAGAAACGGTGGGTCGTCGTCAGTCCTGGTGAAGCTGATTCTCATGGCATTCTGCTTGCCAAAGCGACTACTGACCAGCAGCGCAACCGCGTCGGCAATCAGACAGGCGGTCGTGTTGCATTCTTCCTGACGACCGACGACTTTGACATAACTTATAACGACCTGCGCGCACGCGGCGTAAATTTCTGCGAGAGCCCTCGCCATGAGACATACGGCTGGGTCGCCGTTTTTGTTGACATGTTCGGGAATCGTTGGGACTTGATTCAGCCACCATGACAACACGAGTGATAATCCCTTTGGTCAGTCGAGACATTGCATGAAAATCCTGCTAACCGGATCATCGGGTTGGCTGGGTCGTTTCCTGGCCCCACGGCTGCGCGGCGCAGGCCACCGGGTAATCGGCCTCGATTTAGCGCAGGGGCCGGATACGGATTTCCTCGGCAGTGTCGCCGATCGCGTGTTGATCGACCGGATTTTTGCCGACCAGGGCATTGAAGCCGTGTTGCATTGCGGCGCACTGCACAAGCCGGACATCGCCCGCTACCCCTCGAGTGCGTTTGTCGATGTCAATGTAACAGGCACACTCAACTTGCTTGAGGCAGCTGCATCGGCCGGACATGACCGATTTGTTTTTACGTCAACCACTTCGCTGATGATTTCTGACGAAGTGCACGCAGGCAAAAACGGCGGCGCAAAAGCGGCCTTTTGGATCGATGAGGAGTTCGGGCCTATCCGTCCTCGCAATATCTACGGTGTGACGAAGTTTGCCGCCGAGCAACTATGCCAACAATATGCGGTAAAACATGGGCTTGATATCGCCATTTTGCGTACTGCACGCTTCTTTCCGGAAAATGACGACACGCAGAAATTCCCAAGCGGCCTCAATTTGAAAGCCAACGAATTTCTTAACCGGCGGCTGACAGTCGAGGACGCAGCAGATGCTCATGTCGTAGCGCTGGAGAAAATACATGGCATGGGTTGCCGGACAGTGATACTGTCTGCACCGACACCCTTTAGTCGCGATGACGCACGAACTCTTGTGTCCACTGCGCCGGGTGTTATTGCACATTATTTCCCGACTGCCCGCGATCTGTAT
>JBPCVB010000189.1:0-8254 GCA_051010855.1 Pirellulaceae bacterium
CCGAACGCCCTTTGGAAGCGGATGTCCCCGCCTAGTCAATCCCTTCCCGTCGCACCTGAACTACCAACCAGTTTGCATTTCGCATTTGTCCCAGACGAATCGCGAAGCCCTGCCGACAAAAAGTTGATGTAGCCAGAACGGAATTGGTTGTGTCCCGTACATTGACGACAACACGAAAATCACTGATGGACTGGTATACCAGGGCCCGTTCGAAGACGGCTGCCCGGGCGTCACTGGCCATTTTCGATCAGGCGATCATCAGCGGTATCAGTTTTGTCACCAGCGTCGTCGTCGGGCGGTTGGCCGGTCAGGCGGAGTTGGGTGTATACGCTCTGGGTATGAGTGTCGTATTGCTGGCCATTTCGGTTCAACAATCGTTGATCTCGGCACCGCACACGATTTTCGTTATACGGCAGCAAAAGGGACGGGAGCGACAAGAGTACAACGGCAGTACCCTCGTTCAGTTTTTTGCACTTAATGCCACGATTATTGTCGCGTTGGGTGTGATCGCCGGAGTCTTGCTAGCTGGAGTTGGATCGCAGGACCGTGCGACTTTGCTGCTGTTGTTGCTGCTGGTTTGCCCCGCCGTACTGATTCGCGAATTTGGCCGACGGTTTTTGTTTGCCGACTTTCGCGTGGGCAGCGCTTTGATACTCGACGCCAGCATCGCCGTCCTGCAACTCGGATTGCTGTGGTTGCTTGTTGTCAGCGAATGGCTGACCGGACGTACTGCATTGATTGCGGTGGCCTTAGCGTGTGCCGTTTCCGGTGTGGTGTGGCTGGTGGCGAGCTGGCCAGCGTTCCAGGTTTCGCGCGGCAAGATCCTGCCGGAAGTCCGCCGCAACTGGGGTTTCGGACGCTGGATATTTGGTGGCCAGGTGTCCGTGGCACTGGTAATGGTGATGCTGAACTGGATGTTGGCCGGGTTCAAGGGTGATGCAGCGACCGGTGCTTTTGGCGCCTGCATGATGCTTATTCTGCTGGCCAACCCATTCATTCTCGGGATACAAAACATTCTGTCTCCCAAAATGGCCGAAGCGATGCACGAAGGCGGACGGAGCGATGTCCGCCGCATGGTCTTCGCTTCGACGCTGGTACTGGCTTCTGTGATGGCTGTGTACACGTTGCTGGTGGCTGTATTCGGCGATTGGGTGATCCAATTTATCTACGGCGACGAATTCGCCGGCAACCAAACAACGATACGGCTATTGGCCGCGGGAGCGTTTGCCCTGGCCGTCGGAGTATCGGCCAATCACGGGTTGCGTGCCCTGGAGCGACCCGAAATTAATTTTTACGCTACAGCGACCGGATTGCTGGTCGCTACAACGTGCGCCGTATTGTTGATCCCTGAATGGGGCCCCGCAGGTGCGGCTGCCGGTTATCTGGTCGGTTGCACGATCACCGCAATTATTCGCTTTGCCGGATTGCTGCATGTGTCGGCTGCTCCGAAAGGAGATGTGGCATGAGTTCCGTCGCGACGAACAACAATACGGAGACGCTTTCACGCGATTCGCATCTGCGTTTCGCTATGTGGGTCTGGTTATTCGTACTGTCCAGCATGGTGGCGTTTCGCCATCGGTCAGTTAGCGAGTTAATGTCACCGGGCGGTTTTGACCTGCAGGTCAAGTTTCAAATCGTTGCATGGATGGCACTGGGCCTGTTGGCATGGCAATTGATCGTGCGGCGGGTTGCCGATTTGCGATTGATTGCCCATTCGCCGCTATTCTGGTTCGCGATGTATGTAGCTGTCGCGATTTCCAGCACGCTCTATTCGCAATCGCCAGGGCTGACCCTGTTTCGTGCTGGCCAGCTGGCGATCGTCATTGTCCTGGTCGTTTCAATGCGTGAAAACCTGCACCGGATTCACCTGTACGTATTTGTCTTTTTGTTACTGAACTGGATATTCGTGATTGCCGCCAATCTTGGCCTGGATTTTGGCCAGAGCTGGATGCGCGGACACGAGAATGCCTTTATGCTGTTCGGCCGGCAAAATGGTGATGCCTGGCGATTGGCTTCGCCGCTGGCTCACTCCAGCCAGATTGCCACCGTAGGCGCAGCCAGCGCGGTCGGCCTGGCCATGCGAACGGGCCGTCGCGAACTGCCGGATAACCTGCCTTTTATCCTGTTTGCGGTGGCCACCGTCCTGTTCACCGTGAGCCGTACGGCGATTGCCGGGATGTTGGTTGGATTCGTTGTCGTGGCAATGGTCCGACGCCGATTTATCCCGCTGGCACTGCTGGCTGGTGTCGCGGTTCCTCTGCTATTGTTCATGACTCCCGTGGGCGACCGTTTGGTGGAATACGGTATGCGGGGACAATCGGTTGAAGAGTTTCAGTCGTTTACAGGGCGAGCGGACATTTACAGTCAGGGAATTGAACGGGCTGCGCAGTCGATGCCATTTGGCGAAGGCTTTTCCGCTGGTCGCGCTCGTTCAATCGTGGCCAAGGACCAGGGTCATTCCATCGTGCATGCCCACAACCTGCTTATTGAATCGGCGGTTAGCATGGGCATGCTCGGTTTGATCACGGCGATTCTCGTGCTGTTCAGCCTTGGTCGTGCACTATTAATCGCGATTCATCTGAAACCCGATCACACTGGCGTCTCTCCCGGTTGGGAGCCGCTGGTCATGTCCATTCCACTGATTGCATTTTGCGTCCTCGATCGGGGATTCGCCTCTCCGGCCTCCCCATACGTTTTCATGTTTGTCGCCGTCCTCACCATTACGACGAGCATGTTGATGAAGCACCCCTCCCCTTCCAGCGGTACCCCCCCCACCGATCAACAGGAGAATCACGGATGGCACGCGTCACAGTCCTAATGGCCGTCTACAACGGGATGCCCTTCCTGCCCGAGGCCGTAAATTCAATCCTCGGCCAGACACTGAACGACTGGAAATTCGTCATTGTGAATGATGGATCGACGGATGAGTCGGCCACGTGGCTGTCGCAACTGGAGGACCCTCGCGTCCAGATCATTCATCAGGAAAATCAGGGACTGGCTGCTTCACTAAACAACGGTCTGGCAGCAATCGATACTGAATTCGTAGCGCGACTGGACAGCGACGACATTGCCCTGCCCCATCGCCTGGAACTGCAACTTGAGGTCATGAACGCGGATCCGGCAATCGGCTTGCTGGGATCGCAGTTTGAGCGATTGGGCGAGCAGGAATCGGGTTTTCCCTCGAGACTGCCCTGCGAACATGATGATATCGTGAATGCCCTGCTAAACGCGCGTCACGCTTTGTGCCACCCAACGATCATGATGCGAACCGACACCATCAAGTCCATTGGCGGATATTGGGAACATCCCATTGCCCAGGATTGGGACATGTATCTCAAGATGGGCGAGCACTCGCGACTGGCCAACATGGATGAAGTGCTGCTGAAATACCGAATTCACACGGGCAGTCTCAACGGACAAAAACTGGCTTCGATTCGTCGACTGCAACGCTACGCAGCGGACTGTTCGCGCCGACGCATTGAAATCGAATCACCCATCGAGTTCGACGAGTTCGTGAAGCAGGAAGAGAGCCGCTCTCTATGGTGGCGATTCAATGAACGGATGAACGTAACTGCTATGCACCGTTATCGACAGGCGTTGAGCAGCATTCTTGCCGGAAATCGCGTGCGTGGATATGTCCAGCTGGCGCTGGCAGCAGCCAGTTCACCGGGATTAACGACGCGACGCATCTCCCGAATTTTGACCTACAATCACAAGGCCGAGTCGCCTCACGGAACGCATTCCCGGGCCCAGGTTGCAGGCGGGAGCGAAGGCGGATGATTGCCAATACCTTTGTCATCGGGGCCATGAAATCGGCCACCACCAGTTTGTGCACGTGGCTGTCCGAGCATCCCGATGTATTCATGGCTGCGCCAAAGGAACCGGACTTCTTCAGCCGAGATGAGGTATATGCCAAAGGAATACACTGGTACGAATCACAATTTCGTCGTTCCGGGGGCAAAGCGGTCATTGCCGAAGGCAGTACAAGTTACACCAAACTGCTGCAATTCCCGCAAGCTGCCGAGCGACTGGCCGGGCATGTACCCAACGCACGATTGATCTATATTGTGCGAGACCCCGTTGAACGCATCAAATCGCACTGGGCACACGAGGTCCTCAAGGCACGCACGCAGCTGTCGCTGGACGAATTTGTCAGGACACACCCCGAAGCGATCGACATCAGCTGTTACTGGAAACAAATCAACGCGTGGCGAGACTACTTTGACGACGAGCGTATGCTGCTGTTGTTTACGGAAGAGTTTCGTGATCAGCCGGCGGAAACGCTAAATCAGTGTTTTGAATTTCTGGGGATTTCCCGTGTTGACCTAACTGGAGATTCCGGTCGCATGAACGCGACTTCGCAAAGAAAAATGGATCGCTGGCCAATCCGCATGTTGCGGGGGCAACGCTGGTTCGACGTACGGTTTGAGCAGGTCAAGCAGATGATCCCGCAAACCTGGCATCCGGCGCTCAAAAAGTTATTTAAGAACAATGAATCGGTAGAAACAGGTTCGTTGAGCGATGACACTGTGAAATGGATCGTTGACCAGCTTGCCAATGACTCCATTGAGTTTCTGAAATTTTGCGGCAAACCGAACGATTATTGGGCATCGCTGGCCCTGATGCCTCCATTGACCTGTGTAGGTAACGATCCGACTTGATGATTCGCCGACTTGACGTGCAACATGGACTCTGACAACACCAACGAAACTCAAACAACACGACACAGCAATGTCGTCGTGATTGGAATTCTGGCCGCCATTCTGGCGGTTGGGCTGGTGGTGCGTCTGATCGGTTTGGAATCCCAGTCACTGACCATGGATGAATGCTTTGAACGCGACACCGCAACGATGGAACTTGGCACGCTGGTCCAGCATCCCAACTCGTTCCCACCGCTATACCACCTGATGCTCAAGGGCTGGCTGGGTGTGGACCAGTCGGAAATTGCGGTGCGCTGGTTCTCAGTTATCTGCGGCATGTTGTCGCTGGTGATTCTTTGGTGGCTCGTCCGTTATTTTGCCAACGATCGTCTGGCCTGGTGGTCAGTATTGTTGGCGGCGATTTCGCCATTTCATATTTACTATTCTCAGGAAGGTCGCAGTTATATTCTGTACTTGCTGTTTGCGTTGCTGGCTGTGGCGTTTTTGGTGCGGTGGATGGAATCCGGCTCGTTATGGGATGGCGCAGGTTTTGTCGTCGCTTCGGTGGCCGGACTGTATACGCACTATTTTTTCGTAATTGTACTGGTAACGCTGGGCATTGGCAGCCTTGCCATGGGCAAGATGCAATTCGTGATGCGCAAGCTTGTGCCAGCGGGTGTGCTGATCGGGTTGTTAGGTTTGCCCTTGTTATTTCTGGTTGGCAACGACCTCGACTATCAAAAGGGCTACGGCGACCCACGGCCCATGGATATGGCTTCCGTGGGGTACACCTACTTTTCACTTTTCTCAGGTTACACGCTTGGACCGTCCAGGTCGGAGCTGCATATGGCAAACGGCCCCGATGCAATTCAATCCAGCCTCATCTGGCTTGGACTGGCCACTGTCGTTGTGATTCCCCTGCTGCTGCTCGGCGCACGATACCTGCGACAACATGGCAACGTTAACCTGTGGCTTGTGCTGCTGATTCTGCCAATACCGCTCTTGTGGATCATATGCACAGCATTTGGAGTTACGTACAACACTCGATTTCTCAACTGGTTGTGGATTCCGTTTTGTATCCTTATGGCGGCCGGCATCGCCTCAATTGACAAACGGTCCATGCGGTTCATTGCGTTGGCAGCATTGGCCGGAATTTTTGCGGTCGCCATCTACAACCGGCACTCGGTGGACCGATATCGCAATGAAGACATTCGTGCGGCTGCCGAATATATACAGCATGAAACTGGGCAGCCGGTTCTCGTTTGCGCGGCATATATGCATCGACCGCTCAATCACTACTTACGTGACAGCATGGAACTCGTCCCGATCGGACCCGGCAAGCCGGAAGTAGTTACCGAAATTTCCCAGCAAAACGTGCGGGCCTGGCGTGATAAGCCTTTTTTGCTTGTATACACGAGAGAGTTTCACAGCGATCCGCAAGGCGATATTCTGCGGCGCTTGATGGGCGAGTCGGACCCACAGCCAGTTTTCGTCGCGGCCGGAGTTCGCGTGTATTCATGGATTCCGGAGGAAGTGCGCGAACAGGTCGACGAAATCCAGACTGCGATGCGTTGATCAATAAGGTGCTGCTTTTCAATTCCGGGCGTAAGGGTGCCAATGCCTCGTTCGCCGTGTCCTTGCCCGGGGGCGAATCACGATTTGCCAGCCGCAACACTGCCCAGTGTTTGCTTCAACAGTGTGGGTAGCATGGCCGAGCCCCGTTCCTCGAAGCTATAAGTCACTTGAGTCGTTGGCTGGCTGATGTCCACGACGCGGCCCAGATCAATCGGAGTTGCAAACACCACGACATCGCAAGGCACTTTCTCGATCGTATCATGCAGGTCCTTTAGCTGGCCTTCACCATATCCCAGGGCAGGCAAGACGGGACCGATATGAGGATATTTTTGCCATGCTTCGGCGATTTCGCCTACCGCATAATCACGCGGATCGACGAGTTCCGCACCCGCTGATTTGCAGCCGAGGAATCCGGCCCCGTACGCCATTCCTCCATGCGTAATCGTAGGCCCGTCTTCCACAACCAGCACGCGTTTTCCCTGCAACGCCTCCGCATCTGGAACATCGATGGACAAACGCCCTTCGATCACAGTCGCTTCCGGATTGTGGGCCTGGATATTGTTGTGAAGGATCACCAGCTGCTCAGGTGTCGCCTGGTCAATCTTGCTGATCACGAGCACATCAGCTTGTTCGAAGTTCCATTTGCCCGGAAAGTAGGCCAGTTCATCGCCGGCCCGCAACGGATCCAGCAAGGTAATCAGCAGGTGAGGGCGAATAAACGGCGTATCGTTATTGCCGCCGTCCCATAGCAGGACATCCGATTCCATTTCCGCTGCGGCCACGATCTTTTCGTAGTCCGTGCCTGCGAATACCACATTGCCTTGCTCGATGTGAGGCTCGTACTCTTCCATTTCCTCAATCGTGCATTGATGCACTGCGAGGTCATCCACGGTTGCAAACCGCTGGACGATTTGCTTACTCAGGTTTCCGTAAGGCATTGGGTGTCGAATGATGCCTGGATTGATATCGAGCTGCTGCAGATTCGCGGCGAGGTAGCGTGAAAAAGGACTCTTTCCACAACCGGTACGCACTGCGCATACAGCGATGCACGGTTTCGATGGCTCCAGCAACGTCGCTTCCGGATCAAAAGTCTGGAACTCTGCTCCCGTCGCAGCGACACGTTTGGACATTTCCTCCAGGAAGTCAAAGGAAACATCGCTATAGGCAAACACGACCCGATCGATCGCCTGTTCTCGAATGATTTCCTCCAGATCGGATTCGCTGCGGATGGGGACCCCGTTTGGATAGAGCGGCCCGGACAACTCGGGAGGGTAAACACGCTTCTCGATGTGAGGAATTTGTGCCGCGGTAAACGCGAGAACTTCCGTCTGCGAGTTGCCGCGGTAGACCGTATTGAAAACGTGAAAATCGCGCCCCCCGGCGCCCATAATCAATATTCGCAGGCGTTGATTCATGTCATTTTCTCCCGAACGGTTACGCGTCATTGTATCGATGGTTTCTGGTGCGATAATGCGCGGCCAGGGTATCCGTTGCCAGAGTTATCATACCCGACTGCCAGACCTCTGGTGCGGAACGACCGGTTGCAATGTTGGCTTGGAAGAATCTCGTGCTGTTATGAAGGCTCCTATCGTCCAGCAATATATGACGCGGCTGCCATTGGAAATCGAGCGGGTAGACAACGTAGCGAACGCCAGGCGGTTGATGGACCTGTTCGGAATCCGTCATGTCCCCGTAATGCAGGGATTGCATCTGAAGGGCGTCGTTTCACAACGGGACATTCTTGATGCCACAATACGCTATGGCAAAAATATTGACGATGTACCAATCGAGGAGATTTACCAGCACGATGTCTTGACGGTAAGTCCCCTGACACCAATCGATCAGGTCGCCGAACAAATGTTGCAACGCGGCGTCGGCAGCGCGATGGTTGTCGATGCGAACGTTGTCGTGGGAATTTTTACGTCGACCGATGCGCTCAGATTGCTAACGGAAGTATTTGGTCAATCTCGTCGGAAATCCAAAAGTCAGTAGAAATTCAGGAAACCTGCGGAAACGCACCATGGAAATCAGAATAAAAC
>JBPCVB010000190.1:0-2533 GCA_051010855.1 Pirellulaceae bacterium
ACTCCGTGTTGACGGCCGGCAATCCGCCCGACAACGACACCTACACCTTCTTTGCCTCGACACAACTAAACCGCGTGTCGGGCATTCGCATCGAAGCGATGCGTCACGACACGTTGACGGAGGGCAGTTTATCGCTGGCCGGTAGCGGCAACTTCGTTTTGACGGAGATCGAGGTCAGCCAGGTCGCAGAGGAATCACAACAGGAACCGCCAACCCCAATCGAAAGCGCCGAGGCAACGTTTGAGCAGGGTGGTCACAAGGTAACACAAGCCTTTGACGGAAATCCCAAAACTGGATGGGCGGTGTACGAAGGACGCGTCGTTGATCGTGAGCACGCGGCTGTATTTCGTTTCCAAGAACCGGTGCAGATGAAGGCCGACCACCAATTGAAGATCGTGCTTCGTCATGATTCACCTCACAAGAAGCACAACCTGGGACGCTTTCGCGTTTCTGTTACCGAATCGGACGAGCCGAAGCTGACTTCGATCGCCGACCAATTACTAGCCGCGCTGGAAACTGCGGCGGACGACCGAAACGACCAACAGCGCAAACTCGTCTCGAAATCGCATCGTGAGTCCGTACCGCAGTACAAGACGCTCCAGGATCAACGCGACAAACTGGTCAAGCAACGCACGGATCTACAGAACAGTTTCCCAAAGGTGATGGTGATGGCAGACATGCCAAAACCACGCGAGACCTTCATCTTGCAGCGAGGCCTTTACAACAAGCCGACTGATCCAGTTACTGCCAAGTTGCCCTCGTTTCTGCCGGACGACGTTAACCGAGAGAACGCCAATCGGTTGACACTGGCCCGGTGGTTGGTTGATCCACAGAACCCTCTGACCGCACGCGTTACCGTGAATCGATTCTGGCAGCAGGTGTTCGGCGTCGGACTTGTGAAAACAACGGAGGACTTCGGAGCCCAGGGCGAGATTCCCGTCCACATGGACCTGCTGAACTGGCTTGCCTACGGATTTCAACAGGATGGCTGGGATGTCAAGAATCTGCTGCGTCTGATCGTCACCAGTCATACCTATCGGCAATCCTCGAAGATCACCGACCCAGCCGCCTACGAATTGGATCCCGCAAATCGTCTGTTGGCCCGTGGCGCCCGATACCGGCTGTCTTCGTGGATGCTACGTGATCAGGTTCTCGCCGCCAGCGGGCTTTTGTCTTCGGCTGACAGCGGGCCGTCGGTGAACACATACCAGCCGCCCGGGATCTGGGAAGAAGCATCATTCGGCAAAAAGAAGTACACACAGGACGCTGGCGAAAAACTCTATCGCCGCAGCCTGTACACGTTTTGGCGGCGCATCATCGCGCCGACCATGTTCTTCGATAACGCATCGCGTCAAACCTGCACGGTTAACTCAAGCAGAACGAATACGCCGCTGCACGCCTTGCAGACGCTCAATAACGTCGCTTACGTCGAAGCCGCTCGCATGCTGGCCGAAGTTTCCCTGAAAGCTGGACTCGATTCCGACGCGAAACAGATCGACTTGGTAACCCGCCGCACCATCGCACGGCGGGCCACGGACGCGGAAAAAGAAATCCTGCTTGGCGGGCTGCAGCGAACACGCCGGCAATTCGCCGACAAACCGGACGAAGCCCTCAAGCTGGTATCGGTCGGCGAATCATCACGAGACGAATCGATCGACCCGGTCGAACATGCTGCCTGGACCAGCCTGTGTCTGGCAGTATTCAACTTGGACGAAACCTTGAATCGAGAATAGGGCAGCGTTCCAGCACAACAGAGATCAAAGCATGGATCCACTGCAACGAAACAATCTTCATCTCAGCCGCCGTCATTTCTTTGGTCGCACCGCCACGGGAATCGGAACGGCCGCGTTATCGACGTTGCTGGATCGTGACGGATTGGCGGCGACGCCAACGCCAGGCTCGAAGCAACCACAAAGCCGGTTTGGCGGTCTTCCCGCCCTGCCGCATTTTGCTCCCAAAGCGAAGAATGTCATCTATCTGTTTCAAAACGGTGCACCGACGCACGTCGACCTGTTCGACTGGAAACCGAATCTGAAGAAGATGCACAAGGAACCGGTACCGATGTCGTATATCGGTGACCGACGATTCAGCACCATGACTGGGAAGGCCGACGGAAAACTGTTGCTGGCGCCGATCGAACCTTTCGCACAGCATGGCAACAGCGGCGCATGGGTCAGCAAATTGATGCCGTTTGCGGCCGAGATTGCTGACGAATTGTGTTTCGTGAAGAGCATGCACACCGAACAAGTGAACCATGCGCCGGCGATCAACTTCATGCTCAGTGGAGGCGAGATGCCCGGACGTCCTACCATCGGAGCATGGCTGACTTATGGGCTAGGCAGCGAAACCGACGAACTACCATCTTTCGTCGTCATGACCAGCATCACCAAGGACACATCCTGCGGGCAAATTTTTTATGACTTTTACTGGGGCAGCGGTTTTCTTCCATCGCGTTTCCAGGGCGTGAAATTTCGAGGAAGCGGTGATCCGGTTCTATACGTTTCCAACCCTGAAGGAATGAGCCGCCAGGTCC
>JBPCVB010000191.1:0-3298 GCA_051010855.1 Pirellulaceae bacterium
GCGAAACGATACTTACGCACCAGTTGATCCAACTCCATCCATGCGTTATTGCGTATCGCCGAGGCAAACAGGCTGCTCGCTCGAGGATCGACCTGGCTCCGCCATTGGGTCAGCAATGGCGGGTGCCTCGCCAAAAGCATTTCGAGATGCAGTTGCAAGAAATCATCAGCCGGCCACCAGGTTTCGATCGAGTTTGATGATGTTTGAACGAAATGCACGTATCCGCGCTGTGGAGAGTCGGTTAGTGCCGCAGCCATTTGGGCCGCACGCGTCCAGTCCTCGCTGGCCACGAGGTTGTCGATGGCTCGGGTTGGACTCTCAATGGCGCCCGGGATTCGCGATGCTGGCGACTGCATGGCCATACCTGACGCCGCCACGAACAACTGGGCAAACAAGGCAAGCATCACGGCAATCCTGGCCCTGAATTCCTCACGTCGATCGGCTACTGGTACTTTGTACACCATGGAATACAGACTAGGATGAGTGGCACGGGAACCATGGTACGCCGGAACCAGAGCCTCGATAACGGGCCATGTGGCGGTGCCCCAAACACTAAATGGAATATTCAATTATGGAAACGCAGCTGACGGCCCGGCAAAAAGAGATTTTCAAGTTCATTTGTCGTCATATCGACACTCAGGGGTATGGCCCGACGGTGCGCGAGATCGCCGACGAGTTTGGGATCCAGTCGCCTAATGGAGTGGTTTGCCATTTGGACGCGTTGGTCCATAAGGGCTACATTGTCCGCTCGCCGCGCAAATCGCGGTCGATAGAGCTGTCGCCGGAGTATCAGGAAGAGACACGCGGCTTGCCACTGGCCGGCCAGGTCGCAGCTGGTGCCATGCACGAGGCTATTGAGCAATATGAACGAATTGACTTCACGCGTTTGCTGGACCGCAAAGGTGCGTATGCGCTGGAAGTCAACGGTGACTCGATGATTGAGGCGCACATTTGCGATGGCGACTATGTGATTGTGCATCCACGACGAACTGCTCGCGCCGGGGAGATTGTGGTCGTGCGCACCGAAGATGGCGACGCGACCCTGAAGTACTGGTATCCGGAAAAGAACCGGATTCGTTTGCAGCCGGCCAATCGACGCATGAAGCCGATTTACACTCGTGATGCCCGCGTGATCGGTGTGGTCAAAGGTGTCGTGCGCAACATGCAGTAGCGATTCTGGTTCGTGACCGGCTAGCCGCCGTCGGATGCGTCCTGGTTTTCCTGGCCCTCGGCGTTGTTGCTCGCGGCGTTGGTATTCCAGACTTCCTGCACCCAGGTAACCGCTTCCTTTGCCGGTTCGAAGAACTTGGCTGACTCGTAATGGCTGATGCCATCCAGTTCATACAGCTGAACGATGCCTCCAACGCGCGCCTGCATTTCCTGGACCGCTTCGGACACTTCGGAAAACGGGAACACTTCGTCATCGCGGGAATGGATGACAAGCATGGGTACTTTCCAGTCCATTTCCAGGATGTCGCTGGTTGGACGTCCGGCCAGCGCAATGGCCGCCGTGAAGAAATCCGGATAGCGTCCGGCCAAATGCCAGACTCCGGTCGCGCCGGTGCTGTATCCCATCAGCAGGATGCGGTCCCGATCGATGTTATATGTTTCGCAAATCTTGTTGGCCAGCGCCATTACAGCTTCTTCACATTCCTTGTTGGTCCACGACGTATTTATATAATCGGGCGCGACAATAATCGGCTTGATGTCACTTGTCATCGGCTGGACCATCCGTGACAACATCTCCCGACCCATAAATTGCTGCTGGCGTGCCATCCCGAAATGCAACGCGATGACCAGCGGCTTGGCCGTATTGGCGTTGTAGTCGTCGGGCACGGCAATCACAAAACTGATTACTCGTCCCCCTTCCATTTCCCAAGTTTGGAAATAGCCGCCTCCGGGATCCAGCGCGATCAACTCGCGGGGGTTCGGCTTGACTGCCTCTTCTTCGGAAGATTCAACAGGCCGCTCGCGCATGAAACCGCAGCCGCCACAAGTGACCAGGTGCAGCATTGTGCAGACGGCGAACAACAGGAAAAAGCGTCGAGAGAGTGAAGGGTTGTACGTCGAAGACAACATGGGGTCTGATCCGGATGGGTAACTGCGGGCAAGGCCAACCTTGCCGAATGGAATTGGCAGTATACATTGAAACGGGCATTTGCAGCGAGACTGAACAGAGATGAGAGCACTTCGATCCTTCAGTGGCGTCAGGCGTCCGCCCATTTCCGCCGCCCTGCTATGCGTGTTTTGCCTTGGCTCGCTGGCCACTGCACAGGATGTAACAACTGCCCAGGAGCGGCAGATTGGCGAAATTGATGACGCCATTGCGGACTTCAGGCAGCTAACCTCGGCCAGCGCGGCAACGGTAGCCATTAGCCGCGGTACGGAACTGCTTTACAGTCGCGGCTACGGATTCTCCGATCGCCGGCAACGCATCGAAACCACGGCACGCAACAGCATGCGACTTGCCAGCTGCACCAAGCCTTTCACGTGCGCGGCCATTCGCCAATTGATTGACGAAGGCCTGATCAATGCCGACCAAACGGTCTTTGATTATCTGGCAGTCCAGCCGGATGGACCGGGACTGGCAGATGAGCGAGTGCGGCAAATTACGGTAGCCCATTTGCTG
The DNA here is from genome assembly GCA_051010855.1 of Pirellulaceae bacterium. Classification (GTDB taxonomy): domain Bacteria; phylum Planctomycetota; class Planctomycetia; order Pirellulales; family Pirellulaceae; genus CAJQPP01. The sequence continues at coordinate 2,630 of JBPCVB010000191.1, forward strand.
GATCACCTTGGCGGCTGGGACCGCAACACCACGACCGACCCGATGTATGAACTGGAACGGATACGCCGCGAGTTGCGGATCAGTCGCATGCAGAAACATCACATCGTCCGCTACATGTGGTCGCAACCATTGCAGGCCGATCCGGGTTCGGTGGAACACTATTCAAACTTTGGCTATTTGCTGCTGGGACTGGTAATCGAAAAGGCGACGGGCAAGTCTTACATCGAAGCCATCCGCGAACGCGTCGCCGAGCCTGCTGGCATCGACAACCTGTGGATCTCTTCCAATCGCCAACAGAATCGATTGAGTCACGAAATTTTCTATCCCGCAGATAACCAGCTCAATCTGCATTTGCGGGACTCGGCCAGCGGCCTGTCGACCACCGCCGAATCACTTTGCCGTTTTATGGAAACCTGGTGGATGGACGGACATGAGCGCACCGATCGCCGTCGCCGTTTTTTCTATCAATTCGGCAGCCATCCGTTTACGACCACCACGATCATGGAACAGCGACTCGACGGATTAAATTACGCCATCATGCTGAACAGCCGCCGCGAAGATCACTTCAATGCCGACAACGACACGATACGCGACCGGTTCAACCAGGTGCTGGATGAGGTGAAGTCAGAGCTGGGCGAGTGAAGGTTCCTGGAAGGAACCCCCCTGGCC
>JBPCVB010000192.1:0-7492 GCA_051010855.1 Pirellulaceae bacterium
ATCCACCGCCACCAGTCGCAATTCATGATAACCGTCACTTAGCTGTCGGGAATCGAAGGAAAGTGATCGATCTGGCGTAGTGGCGGCGCGTAACACGCCGTCGAAAAACAGTTCGTACCGCGATAGCTCCGGACCGTCGGCGTCGGTGGAGAAAGTCAATTCCACATTGGCGCTGACCGTTTGGCCTTCGTCCACTCCAGCAACCTCGAAGATCGGCGGCACGGCCCAGGGCCGACACAGCGGGTCACCCACCAGCAGCAACTGAAACGGAGCCGCAACGGACTGGTAAAAGGCCTCGGCAAGGCTGCAGCCCCGCGCATAATGCACTTGCAGCCTGGCGTCCGGAAACTTGAACGGAATTGATAACGGTTCGATCACGGTACCGCTGGCACCCGCTGCACCGGCGGCAATGAAATCGGTTATTGGAGTTTGTGAACCACCGTCTGTTAACACGCCGCCGTAACTGGTCAGGTTGTCAGCAAAGGCCCCGGGCAAAAACTCGTTCCCGGATTCTTCCCACAGAATCCGGGCCGCGCCCATCGTTGCTCCAAGCACGTCCTTGCGCCCGGCCGGCAACACCTGATTGACGACCTCGGCTCCGAATCCCAAATCCTGGAGTTCATTGATCGCACGGTCAAACTGCCCCTTGCGAGTTTGGGTGCGAACATCAGCAGTCCGCATGAAATAGAAAGTCCCCTGGGGTTTGGTGAAGTCTGCGTTGACACTGGTGGCGATTTGCTCAAGCGCCTGCTGCAGCGTCGTGCCACGCCCGCGTGTGACGGCCAGTACCGTCGACAAGACGAATCGTTTGCCCTGGTTCACCTGGTTGTTCGGCCAGCCATTGATCGACCAAACAAGTCGATTGGAAAAGGCGGTGGTTGGCAATTCACCAAACTCAAGATCGGGAGCCGTTGCCACAATTTCATCAAACTGTGGATCGTCGTGCAGGCTGTCCAGCAAATCATCATTTCCGGTAAAGGTGCTGTAACACCAGCCAGTTGCGATACACAATTTCAATTGACGCAAGGCGAGGCTGGTTTTCCCTTCGGCCGCCAGCGAGCGCACCAGCCAGTACCGCGCGGCCACCTGGCGGGGATGTTGCTCGACGATGCCGGCCAGCTGACGTGAAGCCTTCGCATGATCGCCAGATTCGAACAACTCGATCACCGCTTCGAATTCCTGCTGGAGTTCTCCAATGAACGGGCGTTGCAGGAAATCGCTCACGACGCGACGCTGGTACCAGTTGGCGTTGAGCATCATGTAGGAGGGCGAGTCACCCAGCACCTCGCCGTAAAACCAGGTCAGGGCATTGATTGAACAGCGAGGTCCGAACAGTCGGCGATCCAGTCCATTTCGCTTCTCCAGCAACTCATCCGCATGCCGCTGCGTATCGACCGCGGTCGGGAAGCCGGCGGAATACACGACACAATCAATCTGCCGATCGAGGTTGCGTTGCGATATCGCCTGCGTAACCGGCTTCAGAATTTGATCGCGAAATTCCTCGAATTCGCAAACCAGTCCTTCGGGTACCCGATCCAGATAAACCACGTTGCCGGGAGGAATATTGCGCATGTGGACAAACAGGTTGGCCACGGCCAGTGAATCGGGCGAGTTGCGGTTAACCACCACCAGTACATTCTCGGGCCCGCCCCCGGCCAGGGCCTGGGTGTTGGCCAAACTTGCCAGCAGCAATGCGCAGATCGCAAGCCATCGGTGGAAAAAACGGGTCGGCATGGCAACGGGTAGTGAAACTGGTCAGTCAAATGATGCTTGAGTCTATCAAGTTTTGAGTCAAGCTGTTTTTGCTTGATGTGTTTTTTGGTGACGGGTCAAATGTTAAACTCGTCACCCGTATCGCCAAACACTCGTGACCGCGTTTCAGGAAACCAGCTGGAAGTAACTGGATGTACAATTGGGCGATTTTTGGAATTGTCTTAACGGTATTTGAGGTGCTGGGGATCATCTCGGCGATCGCCGCGGTGATGTATGCGCGGACGTCGCAGGGCGCTATTGCGTGGGCGGCAGTGCTACTGGCCATTCCGTTTATTTCCGTACCGCTGTTCTGGATTTTTGGACGTAGCAAGTTCAATGGCGAAGTCAGTCTGCGGCGTTCGCGAGACGAGAAGGTACAGGCAGGGATTGCCGAATTGCGAAAACGAACCGAGCCCTGGCGACTGGAGCTAGCGGACGAGTTCGGCAACGCGCGCGTGCTGGAACAACTGGTTAACATGTCCTTCATCCGCGGCAACGATTGCGAGTTGTTGATTGATGGACCGGATACTTTTGCCGCCATGTTTGACGCCATCGACCGGGCCCGGGAATATGTGCTGGCCGAATTCTTCATCGTGCACGATGACCAACTGGGGCGCGAGTTTCTGGAAAAGCTGACCGGTGCAGCGCGTCGCGGCTGTCAGGTTTATTTGCTGTATGACGATGTGGGTTCCCACAAGATGACCCGTGCCTACCGCAACGATCTGTTGGCCGCGGGCGTGCAGGTGAGCGGTATGAAAACCACCAAGGGCTGGAGCAACCGGTTTCAGCTCAACTTTCGCAATCATCGCAAGATCGTGGTGGTCGACGGGTATGAGTGTTACATCGGTGGCCACAATGTCGGCGACGAATATGTCCATCGCAGCAAGAAACTGACACCGTGGCGTGATACGCACATCAAGTTTGAAGGGCCGGCCACGATGCTGGCCCAGGTCTGCTTCGTCGAAGACTGGCACTGGGCCACTGGAAAGATCCCACAGATCAAGTGGGAGCCACAAGCGGCCAAGAACGGGGCAGACAAAACAATGTTTGTGTTACCCAGCGGCCCCGACGACGAATACGAAACCTGTGCCCTGTTCTTTACACACCTGATTAACTACGCAAAGGAACGACTGTGGATCGCCAGTCCCTATTTCGTGCCTGACGAGGGCATCATCATGGCTCTGCAATTGGCCGCCATGCGTGGCGTGGATGTGCGGATCATGATTCCGGGCTTGCCTGACAAATGGCTCGTCAAACGCGCCGCCATGGCCTATGTGCCCCAGGTCGCCGAGGCGGGCATCAAGATGTATGAATACGGACGCGGATTCCTGCACCAGAAAGCCGCCCTGATCGACGATGACATCTCGCTGGTCGGAACTGCGAACTTTGATAACCGTTCGTTTCGCCTGAATTTCGAGGTCTCTGTTCTCACGATCGATGAAGCGTTCGCGAAAGAAACCGAAGCGATGTTGCAAAAGGACTTTGAGGATTCCCTCTGGATCGATCCCGCGGAATTCGCGCAGCGATCACTATGGTTGCGGGCCAGCAGCCGCGTGGCACGGCTGTTTTCACCGATTCTCTAGGCGGCCAGCTTATTCCTCTTCTTCCTCTTCATCGTCGACGGGCAAATCCTTGACCGTCATACCCAACATGGTCCAGTACCAGCCGTTGGCAATCAATTCCACTGCAACCAGAAGTCCGATGACCCAGGCCTGACTGCTTTCATGCGTCTTGAAGATGATTACGCCAACCATCGTGGTCAGGACCCCGGCTACCAAGGCCCAACCCCAGCTTGGAAAACGCAGTGACAGGGAAACCACGATGCGAAAAATGCCAATCACTACGAAGAACGCAGCAATCAGCAGTGTCATCACCGAAATGGCGTCAGTCGGAGAATCGAGAATCGCAAATCCCAACACCGCATAGAAAATGCCGACCAGCATCTGCAGGAAAAAGCCGCTCCAGCGACCCGACCAGAAGGCGCCAATAATCGTGGCCACGCCGGCCACAATCAAAGCAGCTCCAATGGCAACCGTGAACGTGATGGTCCCGAACACCGGATAAACGACCACAAAGGCACCGCAGGCAATCAGCAGCAGCCCGAGAAAGACGAACAACCACCAGTCGTCACGCAAGTCCTGCATTTCGTGTCGGATCTCTTCTGCAAATTCTTCCACGTCGGCGGCCTTGGCATTCATGTGTATTCTCCCGTAGCAATGGTGTCAGACCGGATGGGGTTGGGAACTGCCTGTTTCACAGGCTCCGGTATCTTAGTCTGCGAGAATCACGAATGCATTCTTTCAATGCGCAAAAAGGCGACCAGAGCGAATTTTTGGTGGCTATAGCCGTGCAAGGGCCAAGAGATTGCCGTAGCGATGCTGCGGCTGGTATCAGCGGACCAATTGAGCGTGTAGCGAGGTGCTGCGGAGCAGAATGCAGCCGCACGAAACCTCGCTCTTGCCGGGACTGCCCACTGCGGCGACCGGGCACAGAATGTTGCCCCGCAATCGGTCCCATTGATGTTTCAAAGCGAAGGGCACCGAACTGGAACTGACGTTACCCACCTCCTCGGTCATGCCATTGATGACCTCAGCGATAAAGCCGGCTTGTTCCAGTTTCATGCCGGCCAGCCGCACGATGGCCGCACCCGCCTGATGGGGAACGATAAAGTTGACCTCGCCCGGTTGCAAATTATTCGCGGTCGCGATATCCACGGCCGCCTGGGCCATGGCGCGCGGCGCGGTGTCGGCAATCCCCATTCCGTCCATGGAGAATACGACGCGTTCAGACTCCAGCTCCCGTCCGCCTCCCGGTGTAGGTACGAGGACTTCTGTGCGACTTTCAAAATCAAAGAAAGGACGCTGGGTGGCAACCTTGCCAAACTTTGAATCGATGAGTTCAAAATGCACGGGATATTTTTTGCTGTCTCCCCGGGCCACCAATGTCGCAGTTGCCATATCGCCAAACAAACCGCCGGTTTGCTGACAACCAAAATCGGTGATGCGGCTGATGCGTGTGGAAGTCAGTACCAGAATGAATTCGTCTGGCCCCAGTTGCAGTGCCGGTTGCAATTTGCGCAACACAATCGACATCGCCCGTGCATAGCCGCTGCAAAAGGCGTTGTTGGCCAACACCTGACGAGGCGACATGGGCAATTGCTCGACGACACGATGGGCAGCCCGAAACAGCTTTTCCTCGCGGGCGCGATCGTCATCCATCAGGCGACGGGCGGCGCTCATCGGTACAAAGGACGGCGAGACAAACAGTACAGCGGCGCAATCGTCGAGATCACAGCCCGTTTCCGCGGCCAGCGTTTGCGCAGCCCGTACGGCCATCTCGACTTCGTCTTCCTCGGAAATCGGACGCTTTAGAATCCCGGTATGCTTCACGAATTTTCGCGACAGCAACGAGTCATACCACTCGTTGGGCAGAACCCAATCCGGTTGATAGGCTGAGATTCCGGATATTCCGATTCCGGAATGACCCGATTGCCTCGAAATCATATGCTGCAACTCAACGTGGCCGTCTGGAGGTGAAATGCTCGAGCCTGGCACTATATGCAGCATAGTTAACTCACGGGAAATTGCATTGTTTTTCCAACGAATGGTGAACGGATTCGCAGGTTCGGCTCGCTGGCGTGCCGATTCAGTCCCGGCTATCCTGATCGGAGCCCCGGAACGCGACCCTCCTTGAGTGGTAATCCCCATGCAAAAAGTCCAAACGATTTGCCTCATCGTTTTGGCGTCAATTGCGACGGGATTCGCGTTGTACTACCTGCAATCGGTATTATTGCCGTTTGTGATCGCCGTGTTCATCGTGATCGGAAGTCGGCCGATCATGGAGTACTTTGAACGCAGGCTTCATCTACCGTGGCCGGTATCGATTGGAGTCACGTTTCTCATCGGTCTGGCGGCGCTAGCTGCTTTAGGGTTTCTAATCTGGGCCTCGCTCCAGGACGTTGGCCGCAATTCTGCAGCGTATGAACAACGACTGGGCACCATCGCGACCTGGGTATCCGAACGACTCGCACAACCGGAAGAATCCACACAACCAATCGGACCCCCTGCACCGGGCACGGATCAGGCCCGTGAACTGGCTGGCAACAGTGAACCGGAATCGCCCGCGCGTGATTCGCTGACCCGTGATGTTGATGAACAGCCCAACCCGCGCGAAGCGATCGATCATTTGTTCATGTCCATTTCCGAACGATTGCGGTCGGTCATGTTCAGCCTCGTATCATCCCTGTCGACGTTGCTTTCCTACGGCGTTCTCATCCTGATCTTCGTGTTCTTTTTGCTGTTTGGAAATGAAACCGCGGACAAGAACAGGCCCAGATTTCTCAAACAGGCCGAGAGCGAGGTGAGGCGATACCTGGTACTGAAAACCATTATTTCGTTCTTTACAGGATTTGCGTTCGGCTTCGTGCTGTGGATTTTTGGCGTGCCGTTGTCCATCCTGTTTGGAATATTGGCGTTTTTTCTGAATTTCATCCCCACCATTGGTCCGTTGATCGCGAACCTGTTGCCCGTACCCTTCCTTTTGCTCAATGCCGACATGCAACCCGCCGCTGCGATTGTGTGTTTGGTGCTGATTTCCGCGATTCAGTTCATCAGCGGCAACGTGATTGAAACACGCCTGATGGGCAAGACCTTCGACGTTAGCCCGGCGTTTTTGCTGTTGTCGCTGATGTTTTTTGGGCTGGTTTGGGGCATTGTTGGCATGTTTCTCGCCACACCGCTGGTTTCAATGTTAAAAATCATTTTGCAGCAAAGTCCCGCGACTGTTCCGGCAGCTGAATTAATGGCTGGCCGCTGGGTGTCGAGAAACGATGTTGTTGAATCGACGGAATCACAAAGTCATACGTGACGGTTAGTCTTATGAGTGAACGACGCGAAGAAACGCAAGTTGATGTGCAAAGCAATTTCTCGCGAGACTTCTTTGCAGAACCGGGTCCCCGCTGGCACGTGCAATTCGCCGGCAGTTCCCACCCCGGAAAACGCCGCGAACGCAACGAAGATCATTACGCGGTGTTTCGCCGCAAACGCAGCTGTGAAATGGTGTGCACCAACCTGCCTCCCCAGGACATGGATTCATGCGAGGAGAGTGCCTGGAGTGTGCTGGTGGCCGACGGAATCGGTGGCGCCTCCTTTGGGGATTATGCCTCGCAGCTGGCGCTGGAATCAATCCTGCACGCATCGGCCGACGCCACCAGCTGGCTCATGAAACTGCGCGACGTTGACGCGCAGGAAGTCGAACGTCGCGCCACCGCCTATGTCGACCGAATTCAGGAGGCTTTTCGTCAACACGGCTGTGACCATCCGGAAAAGAAGCACATGGGGACCACGTTGACGGCTGCCTACCTGTTGCCGCCCCATGTAATCGTCGCCCACATCGGTGATTCAAGAGCCTACCTGTATGACTCCGAAGGGCTGCATCAGATCACCCGCGATCAAACGCTGGCCCAGGCACTAATCGACGAAGGGGTGACGGACACCAAGGTGCGCAAGTTCAGTCATATTCTGATGAACAGCCTCGGTGGTGATCGCGGACTGATTCAGCCGGAAGTTACTCCGCTGACGATGCAGTCCGGCGATCGACTGCTGGTTTGCACCGATGGTCTCAGTGACATGGTCGATGACGAACGGATTGCCGAGGCAATGCAGATCGAGGATGTATCCGACGCTTGTCAGGAATTGGTTGATCTCGCGCTGGAGGCAGGGGGCAAGGACAACATCACCGT
>JBPCVB010000193.1:0-4491 GCA_051010855.1 Pirellulaceae bacterium
CGGTACTGCAAAGAAGCGGGGCGGCAGCCGAATGATGCTTTCGCTGGATTTTGAAGACGGCGAGAAACATTACCAACTGGAACCATCGCATGATGCGACGGCCGAGAAGATTTTTGAACGTCAATGGGCGTTGACAGTTCTGGAGCAGGCGCTAACGAAGCTCCGTTGCGAATTTCAGACGGCGGGAAAAACCGTACTCTTCGAGGGTCTGAAGATGTTTGTCGGAGGGCCAACGTCGACCGTTCCCTATCGGGAACTCGGCGATCAGCTCGACATGAGTGAAGGTGCCGTCACAGTGGCGATCCACCGAATGCGCCAACGATATCGAGTTCTTTTGCGAGATGAAATCCAGCAGACTATTGGTACTGAAGAAGACGTCGACGAGGAACTCCGCCAGTTGTTTGAAACGCTCGGTTCGTGAGCCCGGAGTCCGCATGGGATGGTCCAAACCGCGGGGTTTGCCGGAAGAAAAACACCTCTTCCATTAAAAACACCTTTTCCATTAATTTGGCGATTTCAGGCGTCTGACGTGTAACCTTTCTCTGGATTAGGGATAGTAATGGTTGCCATCACGTTTTTGTACGAGGTATCCCTGAAATGACCGAGTTGCGTGAATGCCCTCAATGCGGCGGTCAACTTCCCGCCGACGCCCCGCAAGGCGTCTGCCCGAAATGCCTGATGCAAGTGGGTTTTGAGACCCGCGAGGTTGCGGCAGCCGGCAACCAGTCATTCGATGCGACCGCAAACCATACGGGTTTCCTCGCCCCGGCCCCCGAAGAACTGGCCCCACATTTCCCGCAATTTGAAATCGTTCAATTGGCGGGAAAGGGGGGGATGGGAGCTGTCTACAAAGCGCGGCAGCCAAAACTCGACCGCTACGTGGCCCTGAAAATACTGCCACCGGAAGTCGGCAAGGATCCCGCCTTTGCAGAACGTTTCATGCGCGAAGCCCGCGCCTTGGCCATGTTGAGCCACTCCTCGATCGTTGCCGTGTATGACTTTGGTGAAACAAACGGCCTGTTTTATTTCGTAATGGAATACGTCGACGGCGCCAACTTGCGGCAGGCCATCGCGCTCGGCGGAGTGACACCACCCGAAGCGCTGGCGATCGTTCCGCAGATTTGTGACGCCCTGCAATACGCGCATGAAGAAGGCGTTGTTCACCGCGATATCAAGCCGGAAAACATTCTCATTAACAAACGGGGACGGGTGAAGATCGCCGATTTTGGACTGGCAAAACTGCTGGGCGTAGAGTCAGAGGATTCCGCCGGCAAGAAACAGTTTTCGCTGACTGGAACGCAACAAATCATGGGCACGCCGCATTACATGGCACCCGAACAAATGCAGGGATCCAAATCAGTCGATCACCGGGCGGACATTTACTCATTGGGAGTTGTGTTTTACGAGATGTTGACGGGCGAGTTGCCAATCGGTCGATTCGAAGCCCCCTCAACAAAAGTGCGGATTGACGTGCGGCTGGACGAAGTGGTGCTCCGATCGCTGGAATCGGCGCCCGATCGGCGTTATCAGCACGCCAGTGACCTGAAAACCGGCGTGGAATCAATCCTGGGCTCCAATGACGCGCAATTCCCGTTGGCGAAACCGGTCGCCAACCTGGAAATGGCCGACTTCAAGTCATCAGTTCGCAATCAACTGAGGATTCCCGCATTTGGGTTAATGCTGGCGGGCATCGTGAACCTGTTGGCAGCAGTGGCGATTGTTCTGCTGCCGGTTGCCATTAACCTGTTGGGCGGTTTCGCCGAGGCCCCGGAAGGATTTGTTGAGGGTGAGGGTACGTTTGCCGAGGCGAGTTTCTTAAGTGTCATCATCGCGCTGTTCAGTTTGATGTCGGGCGTCATGGTGCTGCTTGGCGCGGCCAGAATGTTTGATCTGCAATCCCTGCAACTCGCCATGACGGGAGCCATACTGGCGCTTGTGCCGTGCGCGATTGGATTCCTGATCAGCCTGCCTTTTGGTATTTGGGCACTGCTGTTGTTGTCGCGGCGAGACGTGAAGACCGCGTTTGCCGATTGGAATGCAGGGTCTGAACGGGAAAGACCAACGAACGAGGGACCGGGTTCGGCAGTCGGCTGGATGATGGCAGTCGGATTGGCGCTGGGATTGTCTTTTGGCGCAGCAGTGGGCCATATCGGGCTCGGCATGACTCTTGGAATGGTCGTCGGCGTTGTGATCGGGGCGATTGTCGATTCGAATAGTCGACGAAATTCAAAAGACTGAAGTGCATTGGTCGCTGCATTCGGCAAGGTTGCGGAGCAAACGAGGGTCCTTTTTTTTGATTTCCTGGTCGCGGGTTTCGAGTCCCGCCTCGCGGATTTTTTGCATGGTTTTCTCGGGCGTAAATCCACCGACTGCTAATCAATGGCACGAGCACACGCGGCATCTATATATAATCAGTATTTGATACATCATGCACAAAGACTGAGTTGCTTTGCGGACAAGTGAATGCCCGAGCTAATTGAATGCCAGAAGTGTGGTTCGAAAACTTCCGATCTGACTGGCGGACTGTGTGGCAACTGCCAATTGGCTGAATCGGCGACGGTTTCTCCACAAGCGACTCCGCCCATACGCGGGGAAGCGACGATCGCTCCCGGCTCCGGACCGGGGAATCAAGGAATCGCGACCAGAGACTTCGGTGACTATGAACTGCTGAACGAAATTGCGCGCGGCGGGATGGGAGTCGTTTACAAGGCTCGGCACAAAACGCTCAATCGCATTACCGCGGTGAAGATGATTATTGGAGGCCGGTTTTCATCGGATGAGGAATTGCAGCGGTTTCATGTCGAAGCCGAAGCGGCCGCCAAACTCGACCATCCCGGAATTGTTCCACTTTACGAGATTGGCGAGTACGACGGCCAGGCTTTTTTTGCCATGAAATTCATCGAAGGTGGTTCACTCGCCCAAAAGCTGGACCATTTTCGCGAAGATCCACGTCAAGCCGTCGACATGATGGCCCAAGTGTCACGGGCTGTTCATCATGCTCATCAACGGGGGATCCTGCATCGCGACCTTAAACCGGCGAACGTTCTGATCGATGAAGACATGCAGCCGTTGATTACGGACTTGGGGTTGGCCAAAAGCACTGCTGGCAACAGCAATTTGACCCACACCGGCGCCGTGCTGGGTACACCCAGCTACATGCCACCCGAACAAGCAGCCGGACAAGACAACGTCACCACGGCTGCGGATGTTTATGCGCTGGGTGCCATCATGTACGAACTGTTGACCGGAATGCCACCTCACAAAGGCGACACGGCTGTTGAAACGGTGATGCGTGTGCTGAACGACACGCCTGCGGAGCCACGCAAGGTTGACAAGTCGGTCGATTACGAGTTGGAATTGATCTGTCTCAAGTGCCTGGAACGCGACCCGGCCGACCGGTACAACTCGGCAGGGGACCTGGCTGAAGACCTTGAGCATTGGCTGGCGGGCGACGCGATCAGTGTCAAACCGCCTTCCTTTTGGTTTCATTTATCACGGTGGTTGCGAACGAACCGTCGCGTTGTCTACGTCGCCTTTGCGATTTTGATTGGATTGCTGTTTGCCTTGCCGGTGATTCTGGCTTTCATTCAAGGAAGCTCCAACGACAATCTCTACGATTACTTCCCTGACGACCCAAAACCCTGGTTCACTTCGATTCCGATCCCCGATTGGGTGACGCAAGCGGCTTTCTTCTTGTTACTGGTGGCGGTTTGGCCGTCGTTGGGGTTGTGGAACGCCCTGGTAGCGAAACCAAAAACCAATCGAGAAGCCGTCGGTGTCGGTGTGCTAACTTCACTGATGTGCCTGGTCATTGTGGTCGGGCTGTTAGGGTGGTTGGGCCTTATTATCCTGGGTAACAACTATTCACGTCCCCAAATTCAAACGCTTGCCGAAGCCCTGTGGTTGCCTGATGGCGTCACTCAAGATGAAGCTCACGAGAAAGCGTTGGCGTTGTACACGAATCTGAAGGATGTTCCGGAAAACGAACGGGCAAATGCGTTGACCGCGCGTATGGGTGCGGACCAAATCGCCAACGGACCGATGTCTCTACTCGGCATGGGCGTGATTTGCCTGGTGTTTGCCATTCCCGTCGTCTACGGAACGGTGATTGGGACGATCCTGCTGAAGCGAGGAAATCGCTTTTGGCTGGTGTTGATTCGTTATGGGGCAGGCTGGCTCGCATTAACAATGGCTTTGGTGTTCGTTGCAGCGCTCGTCTTCGACGGAAACGTCAATACAATACCGGCACGAGACACGCCAGTTCGAGTGCTGTCATTTGCGTTGGTCGCTGCAACAATTTGCTTCCTGATCCTGCGCCGCTGGCGCAAGCAATCGTAACGCTGTGCGGTAATCGCCTGGACAGCAGTTTCAATTCCCGAGCCAAACGCGCCAAACAAGATATCTTCGGTATTGATCTGCAGATTGTTGGCTGGGGGCGCACCCCATTCATTCGAGCCCGTGTTTTCTTTGCTTGACTTTCTGCGATACCAA
>JBPCVB010000194.1:0-17669 GCA_051010855.1 Pirellulaceae bacterium
TGCCATTGGGGTCGAGGTTTCGCAGGGCTTTTTCGCTGACGTTCGGAATATCCTTGGTGAATTCCTCGCGGCCCAGCTTGGTCTCGCGAATCTCCACGTCGAATTCCTCGATATGAATCGACGTATAGGTGTCGTTCTTGACCAGTTCCTCGCTGATGATGATGGCATCCTCGAAGTTGTAACCGTCGAATGACATGAACCCGACCAGCACGTTGCGGCCCAGTGCCAGGATGCCGTTTTCGGTAGCGGCACCATCGGCGAGCACCTGACCCTTGACGACCTTGTCGCCTGGTTTGATCAGCGGCTTCTGGTTCTGGCAGGTACGTTCGTTCAGGCCAACGTACTTTTTCAGCTCGTAAACATCGTTGCCGACCTCGATTCGGGTCGAGTCGACATAGTTCACCTTGCCGGCCCGCCGCGCGGTCACGACCATGCTGGAGTTCTCGGCGATGGATCGCTCCATACCGGTCCCCACAATCGGAGCTTCGGCAACCAGCAGCGGCACGGCTTGTCGCTGCATGTTCGAGCCCATCAACGCGCGGTTGGCATCGTCATGCTCAAGGAACGGGATCAGTCCGGCCGAAACGCCCACCATCTGGCTCGGTGCAATGTCGATGTATTCGACCTCGCCCGGCGAAACGAGTTCAAAGTCGGCGTGGTAACGGGCAATGATGTTTCCACCCAGCGCCTTTGAGCCGACGATCGTATTGCCTTCCACAGTCGTGTCGGCAGGCGCCACAAAGGCGTCTGCTTCCTCATCGGCACGCAGCCACACAGTATCGTCGCTGACCCTGCCGCCCTTTACCTTGCGGTACGGCGTGACGAGGAAACCGTAATCGTCGACACCGGCATAAATGGCGAGACTGGAGATCAAGCCAATGTTGGTGCCTTCCGGCGTTTCGATCGGACAAATCCGGCCGTAGTGCGAAATGTGCACGTCACGAACTTCAAAACCGGCGCGTTTTCGGTTCAAACCACCCGGACCCAGCGCTGACAATCGACGTTCGTGAGTCAATTGCGAAAGCGGGTTGGTCTGGTCGACCACCTGCGAGAGTTCGCCACGACCGAAGAAATATTCGATGGCCGCCGAGATGCTCTTGGGATTGATCAGTGAACGCGGCGTCATGTCTTCCTGATCTTTCAGACTCATGCGCTCCTGAACCGTACGACGCAGCTTGAGGAATCCCTTACGCAGCTCGTCCGATGCCAGCTCGTCGATCGTTCGCAGGCGACGATTGCCAAGGTGGTCAATATCGTCAATCTGCGCTTCGCCGCCCGGTGAGGAGAGTTCCAGGATGTACTGGATCGAGGCCAGAATATCTTCGGGTCGCAGGGTCATTTCCTTTTCGGAAACACCAAGGTCCAGCTTGCGGTTGATTCGGAAGCGGCCGACCTTGCCCAGGCGGTACCTGTTTTCGTCGTAGAATTTTTCGTTGAACAGCGTGCGGGCCTTTTCCAGAGCCGGCGGGTTGCCCGGACGCAGACGCTGGTAGATTCGCAGCAAGGCTTCTTCGTGACTGCTGGTGGCGTCATCGGCCAGCGAATTAAAGATCAGCGGCGTGCGTGGCTGCGGCATGATCTCGCAGCTTTTGACGCCCGCCGTGCAAATGATCTCCGCGGCTTCCTTGGAGACCTTGCGACCAGCATCGACGATAATTTCGCCAGCGCGATCGGAAGTCGACGGGTACACGATGTCATCGACGGCGATTTTGCCTTCCAGCTTGCCGGCGCTCCGCTTGTCGACCACCTTGACCTTCTGCGTTTCGTAGAAAACGCGGAGGATATCGGAGTCTTCACTGAACTTGGGTGACATGGCCCTCAACAGGGTCATGGCGGAGAACTTGCCGCTCTGGTCGATACGGACTTGCAGCAGATCCTTCTTGGTGACGTTCACTTCGATCCAGCTGCCGCGTTCGGGAATCACCCGGCAACTGGGGAACTTGCGGTCACTGGTGGTATCAGATTCCAGCACGAAATCGATACCGGGGCTACGGTGCAATTGGCTAACGACGACGCGTTCGGCGCCGTTAATAATGAACTCACCGCCACCCAGCATGATCGGGATATCGCCGAGGTAGACTTCTTCCTCGATCGGCTGCTCTTTCATCAGGCGCAACCAGACGCGGAAAGGGCGTCCATAAGTCAGTCGCAGCTGACGGCACTCGTTGGGAGTGTAACGCGGTTTGCCGAGTTCGTACCGGACGTACTCGAGGCGTGTTTGCTTGTCATAGGACTCGATGGGAAAGATTTCCTGCAACACCCCTTCGATGCCCTGATTTTTGCGTTTGTCGGCTTCCAGGCCGTCTTGCAAAAAGGCCATGTAGCTGGCGGTCTGGATCTGGGTCAAATCCGGTGGTGCAGGATATTCCCGACCGCTCCCAAAATGGCGGACGGTAGTAGGTTCCAGACGGCGTTTTGTTGGCGTTGCCATAGTGCGCGAATTCTCCGCTAATAGTTTTGGTTTGGCTGTAAACCGGATACGAACTGGACTGGGGAACAAATCCGGTTGGCGAACACACGGGACGCAGGTCGAAACAGGGCCACATTCATATAAATCGCTCGCTGTGTTGGCTGCGTTTGGCGCGCAGGGCGATCTCGCAGGGATCGCCAGTCAGCAATGGGCCGAAATTCGGCCGCGCGACAATGGTGTGGCAAGTCGGTTCGGGCTGTTGGTTAGGGATTGAAGTATTTGCAGCATGCCCACCGTGGCAATTGCTGCCGCAACATCGAGTTAGTCGCAGACCAGCCGGCCGCATGCGGGCGCGATGTCAGCTGGCCGCGACGGTCGGCCAGCGGTTACTTCACCTCAACACTACCGCCAGCCGCTTCGACGTCACCTTTGATCTTCTCGGCATCTTCTTTGGACACTGCCTCTTTCAGGGTAGCCGGGCATGCTTCCACCATTTTCTTGGATTCCATCAGGGAAGCACCTGTGATGGCCTTGACCACCTTGACGACGTCGAGTTTCTTGTCGCCAAATCCGGTCAGAACCACGTCAAATTCAGTTTGTTCTTCGGCTGCAGCACCACCTTCGCCGCCACCGGCCGGAGCCATCATGACAGCGCCGCCTGCGGCGGGCTCAATACCGTGTTCTTCCTTGAGGTAGTCGCTCAATTCCTTGGCTTGCTTGAGATTGAGTTCGGCAAGCTTGTCGCCGAGCTTTTTGGTGTCAGCCGAGAATTCCATGGTTGCGGTTTCGTTCATTTCAGGACCTTTCGTTATTCTTTGACCGGTCTGCGCCGGTGTTTTTTGTCAATCTGTCTCGTAATAATCGAATCTGGATTATTGAACCGGGATCGCCCGATTCAAGGCTATGTTGAATCACCCGATCATCGGAGCCAGGCCGGGCCGATCGGGCGATGGGTTACGGATGTATCCGGGCTACTCCTCTGCTTGCTCGGAAATTTTTTCGATTTGGCTGGCCAGTTGGCCGCCGGGGCCCGTCAACTGGGACTGCAGTGTGGTCCACGGTGAAGTCAGTTGTCCGGACAGGATGCTGAGTTGCTCCAGGCGACTGGGCCATCTGCTGATTTCCTTGACCTTGTCGGCGGACAATGGTTCGCCGTCGAGCACACCACCGCGGGCCTCAAAGGCATCGAAATCGTCGCTTTTGTCCAGCTCGACGATTTCCTTGACCAGCGAGACAAAGTCCTCGCCACCCCACACGACTGCGGCCGTGCCGGTGAGTCCGTCAAAGGCGGGTGCCAGGGTCGTTCCCTCGGTGGCCCGTTGGGCCAGCGAATTCTTGACCACCATCAGCGAGATTTCCTTTTCCCGCAGTCGCTTGCGCAACACAACAGTGGCATTCGCATCCAGACCAATAACGTTGGCCACCAGGCAGTCCTCGACACCCTCGAGACGGCCGGCCAGGTCGTTGGTCAGCAGGTTCTTAACGTGTTTACTCATGATTTGGATACCTTACGCGTGACGTGACTGTTTAAAGAAGCCCTCATCCAGTCGAGTCAGGCAGCAATTTGAACTCCCGGGCTCATCGTCGCAGCGATCGAGATACCCTTGATATAGGTACCTTTAATGGCATTCGGTTTCATGGACGTAATCAGGTCGATGAAAGCCGAAATGTTTTCTTCCAGCTTGCCGGTGTCAAAGCTGAGTCGGCCCACGACGGCGTGCAAGTTGCCGCCGTTGTCATTGCGAAACTCCACCTTGCCCGCCTTGTATTCCTTGACGGTGTTGGCGACGTCGGGCGTAACCGTTCCGGCACGCGGTGAAGGCATCAAGCCGCGGGGACCCAGTACGCGGCCCAGCGGTCCCACCACACCCATCATGTCGGGTGTCGCGATGCAGACATCGAAATCAGTCCAGCCGTCCTGGATTTTCTTGGCCATTTCTTCCTGGCCAATATGATCGGCACCGGCTTCCTCTGCAGCTGTTGCGGCATCACCTTTGGCGAACACCACCACACGCTGCGATTTGCCGATCCCGTGTGGCAATACAATCGACCCGCGGACAAGCTGATCAGCCTGCTTGGCATCAATTCCCAGCCGCATATGAATCTCCACGGACTGGTCGAACTTCGTTCCACCAAATTCCTTGAGGATCGCTACGGCCTGAGGCAATTCCTGAGGCCCGGCTGGTACTTTCTCCGCGAGTGTTTTGTATCGTTTGGATCTTTTTCCCATAACAATAACACTCTCCCGCAAATGCGGTAATAAACCAAATTGTCAAACGTGCCGGACGTGATTCCGGCGGGCGAAGCGGCAAGCTCGCTAGTCGACGACTTCGATGCCCATGCTACGGGCGGTTCCTTCAACCATCCGGCAAGCAGTGTCAATACTCGAAGCGTTGAGGTCCTGCATCTTCTTTTCACAAATATCCCGTACCTGGTCACGCGTGACCGTGGCCACCTTGTCGCGGTTGGGAACTCCCGATCCCTTGGCGATGCCGGCAGCCTGTTTGAGTAACGAAGCGGCTGGCGGGCTCTTGGTAACGAAATCAAATGAGCGATCGTTGTACACCGTCACGATGACTGGAATCGGCGTACCGTTGTATTCCTTGGTTCGGTCGTTGAATTGCTGGACAAACTGGCCGAGATTGATGCCGAATTTACCCAGCGAGGTGCCGACCGGTGGCGCGGGGGTCGCCTGGCCTCCAGGCACCTGAAATTTCGCCTGACCGGTTATTTGTTTTGCCATTGGTTTGCTTTCCTGTGTGATCGAAGTCGGGGATTTTCGTTGAAATCGGGGACTTCTCTACCTGCCTATTTGTTTTTTGTCGGAAGTCTGGCGACTTTCGCATTTTCGACGCGATGTCTACAGGTCCTCCATTTGCCAGTGATCCAGTTCCACCGGGTTGGGCCGGCCGAAGATGTTGATCATGACAGTGACGCGTCCGTTGCGTTCGTCGATGTTGGAAACTTCGCCCTCGTAATTCTGGAAGTATCCTTCCTTGACCCGCACACGATCGCCTTCGCGGAACTTGATGGCAGTCTTGACGGATTCTTCCGAGGCCTTGACGGTCTCCGGCTTGGTCGAGGCGACGATACGATTGATTTCCTCGGTAGACAGTGGCGCTGGCTTGCCGGCTGCGCCGGTGAAATCGCCAATGCCTGGAGTCTCACGCACCAGAAACCATGAATCATCGTTGATCGACATGTTGACGACGATGTAGCCGGGATACAACTTGCGTTTGACGATCCGCTGTTTGCCGCTTTTGGTGAACTCGCGCACATCCTCGGTGGGAACCAGGATCTCGCCAAAGAAGCGTTCCAGACCGGCCACCTTGACGCGTCGCATCAAGGCATCGCAGATGGAATTCTCCCGGTTGACCTGCACCTTGAGGATGAACCAATCCATCGAGATTTCTTCGACCTCGGGCGCTTCCTCCACAAGGGATTCCAGCGGTGCCGCATCTTCATCTTCGTCCAGGTCCTCATCGACATAGTCATCGTCGAGCAACTCTGACTCGTCAAACTCGGTGGCTTGAGGCTCGGAACCCTCATCCGCTTCGACGGGGACCTCGGACGCTTCTGCCGCATCCGCGACAGGCGGGACTTGCGGCTGCTCGGTCACCGGTTCTACATCGGGTGTTTCGGGCACCTCAGGTACTTCAGCGACGATGGGTTCGGGCGCAGCGTCTGCCGGATCCGGTTGGGACCGGGTCGCTGCGTCGTCGACAGTTTTGTTTTCTTCCACCATGGAAATCCAGCGATTATCGGATACCAATCAACTTGAACAACGCGGTCCAGATCAAATCGAACAGCCATAGCGACAAGGCCATGGAAAAAATCACAAAGATCACGACCAACGACGCTTTCCACAACTCGGGCCAGGCCGGCCACGAGACTTTCTTCATTTCCGCTTCAACGGCGATCAGAAAGTCGGCAAACGGCGCGTAGTTGACGATGCGATAGGCGATCCACAAGCCAACGACGCCCAGACCGAAGCCAACGGCATAATCGGCTCGCTCAAACAGATCGGAAATAAACGCGATCTGTCCGATTTCCCACGCGATCAACAAAGCCAGGATGGCAATCGAAACAAACGTCACCTGACGAACGATTCGTCCCTGCTGGGGCTTGTACAACCCTGCCTGGAACATGGTGCCCATCAGGCCCACTTCGCCACCACCTGCTCGTTGTTTAGTTACGGAACTCATTTGCTATCTCCCAGCTAACTTTGCCATCCGTGGAACCGCGCTGAAATCGGGAATCCCCATTTTGGGCCGGAAACTCCGTCCGGTTGGAAAACTTCGTTTTGGTTTGCTGCAGTCACCGGCTCGAGAACCAAACCACCAAAAAAGCAGGGGCGGAGGGACTTGAACCCGCAACCGCTGGTTTTGGAAACCAGTGCTCTACCAATTGAGCTACACCCCTGCAGGTAAACGGAAACCGCACACGAGGTACGTGACTGTATATATCAACCCGTTGCCGCCCGACGCCTGAATCCAATGATTGGTCCCAGCACGCCGGCAGGCAATGAGCAACTGGTTATCTATTCAACGATCTTGGTGACCACACCTGAACCGACGGTACGGCCCCCTTCGCGGATGGCGAAGCGGACACCGTCGTCCATGGCGATCGGCTTGTGCAATTCGACGGCGATCCTCACGTTGTCGCCTGGCATGCACATTTCGGCGCCCACCAGATTGGCCGTTCCGGTCACATCGGTGGTACGGAAGTAAAACTGGGGACGATATCCGCTGAAGAACGGCGTGTGTCGTCCGCCTTCATCCTTGCTGAGGCAGTAAATCTCGGCCTCAAACTTGGTGTGTGGCGTAATCGAACCCGGCTTGGCCAGCACCTGACCACGCTGGATCTCGTCACGCTTGACCCCCCGCAGCAGGCAACCCACGTTGTCGCCAGCGCGACCTTCGTCGAGGATCTTGCGGAACATTTCCACGCCGGTGCAGGTCGTCTTCTTGGGCGCTTCTTCCAAACCGATGATCTCGATTTCCTCGCCGGTGCGTACGACACCGCGTTCGATCCGGCCGGTTGCCACCGTTCCACGACCTTCGATCGAGAACACGTCCTCGATGGCCATCAGGAAGGGCTTTTCGTCATCACGTACCGGTTCGGGCACATAGGCGTCGACCGCATCCAGCAACTCGGAAATGCACTTGCTGGCTTCCGGATCCGCAGGAGTTTGATAGGCCGGCAGGGCACTGCCACGGATGATGGGCACATTGTCACCATCGAAGTCGTACTTGCTGAGCAGCTCGCGGACTTCCATTTCGACCAGTTCCAGCAATTCCTCGTCGTCGACCAGGTCGCACTTGTTAAGGAACACGACCAGTGCCGGCACATCCACCTGGCGAGCCAGCAGAACGTGTTCCTTGGTTTGCGGCATCGGGCCGTCAGCGGCCGAAACCACAAGGATGGCGCCGTCCATCTGGGCGGCTCCGGTAATCATGTTTTTGATAAAGTCGGCGTGGCCCGGACAATCGATATGGGCATAGTGGCGAGTATCGGACTCGTATTCCACGTGCGCCACAGCGATCGTTACCGTTTTGGTGTCATCGCGTACCGTACCGCCCTTGGCGATCTCGGCATAACCTTTTGCCTCGGCCAGACCCTTGGCTGCCTGAACAGCCAATATGGCCCCGGTCAAGGTTGTCTTGCCATGGTCAATGTGACCGATGGTGCCAACGTTTACGTGCGGTTTAGTCCGCTTAAATTCCTCCTTGGCCATCGCTTTTTATACCTTCTGTATGTACCAAGTAAAACGAAATCGTCGGCCCACGCGACCAACAAAACAATTAAAGCTGCTGATGGGATTTGAACCCATGACCTCGTCCTTACCAAGGACGCGCTCTACCACTGAGCTACAGCAGCAAAAACCCTGAGTCCAAATCTCTTTTCATAAACCAAGCTTGTGAACCGGCTCTGTCAAATTCTCCCGGCAACCCTGTCGGATGAGCGGGTGAAGGGAATCGAACCCTCACCACCAGCTTGGAAGGCTGGAGCTCTGCCATTGAGCTACACCCGCTAATCTATTGCAAATGCCACCAGTACCCCTGGTACTCCCGACATTTCAAATTCAAATTTCCTGAATGGATCCGTATGGATAGGTATGGTGTGATGTCCAGCCGTGGACAAAAAGCAATCCCTTGCGATCCTGTTGTTGCAACGTTGTTGGTGTGACTCGTGATCAATCCTGTCCCGCTAAATCGCCGGATGATTCGTCCCTGAGTCAGCCTGTGCAATGGGGGGAGGAGGATTCGAACCTCCGAAGGCATGAGCCAACAGATTTACAGTCTGTCCCGTTTGACCGCTTCGGTATCCCCCCGGGAAAAAATGTTGTCTCTCCTGCCCTGCCATCCTTTCGCCATCTTCGCGCCGGCACACAACGCGAACCGCTCACGCCAAACGGCGAGAGCCAGCGGAGGGGCTCGAACCCACGACCTGCGGTTTACAAAACCGCTGCTCTGCCAACTGAGCTACGCTGGCGGAGATGCGAAAACCAGTAAATATACCGAAACTCGACCCCCTCGCAATACGAAAAGACGCAATTCGCCCCCTAAAGGTTCGACACCAATCGCCCCAAATGGCGACCGGCACGCCGGAACCAACCGGCCGACATTCAGGCTCAATCCAGCCGCCTCTCGGGAGGATCAGGGTGAATTCGCGAGGGCTGTTCTGCCCCTCTTAACACTCGTCGACTGGACGCAATGGACCCGTTCGGTTTGTCGTATCGCAGAATGGGGTATGAGTAACCAGTCGCTCGTCCGGGCCACACGATCGCTGGCTACAACTCGCGATTCGTGGCACGGGAGGTTGTCCCGCCCGCCATCCGGACAATAAACCTTGATTTGCCAGCGTACAAGAACTCGCGGGTGTGTGGTTTAACGCAGAGCTCGCAAAGGACGCAGAGGCCTGTTCATGCCCTTTGCGATCTTTGCGCGCTCTGCGTTGATCATTCAGCATGGCCAAACGGGGTGCGCGGTCCAAAACGCTGGATTGGAATCTGTCCCCAGGACAGATCGGAGCCGTGCGACTAAACGTGTCTCCGGAATGGATCAAGTTCCAGCCAGCGTGAATACGGTGATCCATACATCCGGAGATTGAAAGACTGTTGTTAAAGCACGCCGAACCTGGTTGACGGCGCGACTCGTGTGGCAAAATGCCCGAGCGCACGGCGCGATTTTTTGCGAACCTTTGTTTTGTCGCGCGCTCTTTCTCTTCTACCGGCGAGTTAATGCCAGGAGAGAGTTGCCTGACACTTTTCTCGATGACTTCGCCGGATTGATGGCTGGAATGCCACATCAAGGATGCTGGCCCAGGGACGTGGCCAACTCTGACGCGCGACAACCGGGATACGCGTGCGTTTGTTTTTCCATTTCGTTTTGTCGGAGCTACCGGTGCGCGCGTGACGTGCCAACAGCACCGCGAAACATGACCCAAATACAAGGGAACCACGATGGCGATTATCTACGCACTGGTTTGCAGCTGGGCTGTGGTTCTCCGCAAGCTCGCTGCGTGGAAGCACGACCGGTTGAAGCGAATTTACGAACAGGCGGAACTGGCTTTCCAGGCCGTTGAACAGGACTGCAAGAGCCACGAAGTGGCACTGGGTGGTCCCGCAGACTACCACTCACAGATGAAGTTGCTGCGACTGTTTGATGAAAAGGAACAGGCGCGTGAAACGTGGATGGCCGCAGATCTGAAGCTGCAGCGTCGACGCCGACGCGAACGAGCTGTCCGCAAGTTCACGGGCAAGAAGTTGCCTTACACGTTTGGTTTGCTGGACATGGCACTTCTGTTCCGGTTTGTTGACACGGCTCGTGAATTCGGTAGCTACAACCTGGCCTCAATCGTTGAACTGATCCGCTCATGGATCGGTTAACAAGGCGGAGGTCAGCTGTCGCTCGACCACTACCACCGCAAACGTCCCCGTGGCGTTTGCGGTTTTTTAGTAGCAGGCTCACTCCGTGAGCCGACCGCCCAGAGCGGCGCCGCGCGAGGGCAAAACAGCAACGTTATTGACGGTGGCACTTGCTAAAACACCGCTTTAAACCCGTCAAATCTCGAGCGAACGGCTCACGGAGTGAGCCTGCTACTTTTTATCCCACCAACCATCGGGAGGCTGAAAATCCTCATCCAGAAACCGCACGTGATTCCGCTCCGGGTTCGGCATTCGCTCGTCGCGCATCATGCGCTGCGAGGCCGCCCGCGGCTACTTCCGGGTGGCCACAAAGAATCCGGCCGGTGTCTTGCAAAACAGGGAACCATCTGTCAGGAAACGCATGTGCTGAATTCTGTACGGCGCCGAGCTGCCGGGAAGGCTGTTGGGAAAGCTCGCGTAGTTGCCGATTCGTTTGCCCGTTTCATCGAACTCGGCCAGTTCAAGTTTGTCGTTCTTTCGAACTCGCACCCAGAAATGACCCGTAACAGGATTCATGTCGATCCAGTCCTGGGGATAATCGGTCACCAATTCGATGGGCGGAGCATTTGGCTCCACCAGGTTCTGCACCATGCCATGAAACTTCTGTTTGGCAACCTTCTCTCCATGTTCATGGATGAAGGTTTCGCTGTCCCAAAAAAACGCGAAGTCAGAATTCCGGCTGAACAACTGATTGCCAGGACCAAACCATAACGAATCCCAATCGCCCTTTAGAGTACCCTTTAGTTGACCCGGGAAATCAGTGTAATAGGCGAGATTGGATTCGAACTTGAGCAAGCCAAAACGCGTATAGATCCATTTCCCATCAGGACTGAATTCGGAATGGCCCGAGATGTCCTCGGTTGGGCTTGCGGACTTACGCAGCATACGAGGTTCATCAAAAAAGTCGTGATCGCACCTGCTTAGCTGCAAGGGCGAAGACCCCGCACAACGTGAGGTGTAATGCATGACCCGTCGGCCTGTTTTCGCGTTGATCGCTGCGCTGATACCTTCGATCCTGTCGACAATACAGATCTCACCCGAAAAGCCCGTTCGGAATTTGGCGACTGATTCCAGGTCCAGTTCGCGGATGGGCTGCAGCGATTCCCGGTCGATCACGACGAACCTTTCGTCCGATTGAACGATTAAACAATTCCGGGTGAGTCCACCCCACGTGACGTCCTCAATCACGTAGTCCAAAGTCCATTGACTGGTGTCCAGCCGTGCCACGACGTTGGGACTGTTTAGATCCTCGTTCTGGCCATATCTGGACGATCGACAGGAAACCCAAACATAGTCGCCGTCTGTGGCAACTACGTGGGGCTGGCCATCCGATTCCAGCTGGCCCCTGATATCAACTTCCTTGACAACAAAGTGTTTGGCGGATTTCCCAAGTTCGTGCGGGACAGGATGATTCAGGCGGCGAACCGTGAGTTCAGGCAGATTTGAGGTCAGGTGTCGCGGTGGTGCAACTGAAACCAGGTCCCGTCCAAAACCTTTGGTCAATTCAAGCAATCCGAATCCTGGGAAATTTGAACCATACCACATTACCTGCACCAATCCGCATTGGCCCGCAGGATGCATGCGCGGTAAAGAGGCTCCACGTCGAAAATGAAACCCGCCAATGTTTGACAAGATCTGGTGGCTACCAGCGAGCTTTAGGCATCGACCGTTGTTGTCGCGTAGTGAGATCCCGTTATCGTTGGCCACCAGTACTTGTCCCTGGAGTTGATATTTCATCTGTGGCGACCGGTGGACAACCTGTAGTTTCGTGCCTGCCCTCTGCAATGCAAATGTCTCGTACGTTGATCTCACGAACACCCCCAGCCCCTGGGAATCAGCACCAAAACCGTCGTATTCAAACGTCAAATCAAATTCCATCCCGCTTAGTGGCTTGTCGGGATGCATCAGCCGCACATGACGCTGACCATTAAGCGCGATGGTCCCGTCGTCCAGGATGACAGTATCGTCAATCGCATCAGGAATTGATCCGGCCTGTTGCACGACGAGCGTCGGCAGATCAATCTGCAACATATGAGTTCGTGACGGATCGTCCGAAGCGAACAAGGCAATGAGACGCTCGCCACTGCTGTCTGCCGCGTGAAATCCCAGTTCACGGATGGCATAGTAAGATTCAAAATCGGGATCTTGTCTCTTTCCTGGCAGGTTGCGAACCTTCAGGCCTTGAAAAGACAATTCCCGCTGCAGGACCAGGCCGGGAAAAGTGGCAATACGAATCAGGCCGTCGGTTTGGGCCATCCAGATTTTTTGGCCATCATCGAACCAGCCAAATCCAGCCAGCTCCTGTAGTTCCTCAATTTTATGGTGTACAAAATCGCCGACCTGAAACGGAAGCACCTGTAGTGGCCGGTTGATTTCCTCCGGCTGCGGCCAGGTCGGAACCGAAAAAACGCTCTCGCTGGTGGCAGGATCAAACGAAAACTCGCTGCCCTCGACTTCAAAGATTGCTTTCCCGTCAAAAACCGGTTCCTCGCGTTGTTTGCTGGACGACGACGACGACCTGCTCGACTGGTCCGGTTCACGAGCCAGAAACCATGCCAGGCCCACCAACAACCCCAGCAACAACACAATGACCAGTCGGAACCGGTTCTTCTGCTCACCCATTTTCTGCTCGCCCGTTGATTAATTCGCCGCTGAATTGAGCTCCGCGTCTTCAGGAAGCACACAATGCACCTGGTTCATCTAAAAGTACCCAAAACGGCCGACGCGGCCTGGCTTTTTTCCCAAAAACGCAACAATCCATTGACTAATCCGGAAAAACAGGCCGTATCGTTTTGCTAACAACACGGCCTCAATCGTTGAGCTGATCCGCTCATGGATCGGTTAACAAGGCGGAGGTCAGCGGTAGTAGCAGGCTCCTGTAGTAGCAGGCTCACTCCGTGAGCCGTCCGCTTAGAGCGGCGCCGAGCGAACGGCTCACGGAGTGAGCCTGCTACTTTTGATCCCACCAACCTCCGCCGGGCACGAAATCCTCATCAAGAAACCGCACGTGATTCCGCTCCAGGTTCGGCATTCGCTCGTCGCGCATCCTGCGTTGCCACGCCGCGTAGGCTGCTTCGTCAAAATTCGGGTTGGCGGTCGGCATCTCGGCTGACATTTCCAGCAACTTGATCTCCAGCAACCTGAACATCAAATCGGCCATCTCCGGAAACTGATCGGCCAGATTGTTCTGCTCGCCCGCGTCCTCGCTGAGGTTGTAGAGTTCCAACCGACCGTCTTCGAGATAGCGGATCAGTTTCCGGTCGCCGTCCATGAAGATCGACGAAGGCTCGCCACCCTGATTGCCGTAATGCGGGTAGTACCAAACGAGGGTACGCTGGGCAATTTCGCCTCCCTCCAGCAACGGTTTGAGACTAACACCATCCCGGTGCTGATCGGGTCTTGGCGGTAAGCCGGCAAGGTCCAGTAGCGTCGGGTAAAAGTCCATGCCGGTGACCGGCGTATCGCAAGTTGAACCGGCGGCAATCTCCGCTGGCCAGCGCACAAAATACGGTTCACGGATACCGCCTTCCCACTGCCGGCCCTTGCCACCACGTAGCGGCAAGTTCGATGTGGCAAAGCCATCGCCCGATGAGACACCGCCGTTGTCGGACGTGAAGACCACGATGGTGTTGTCGGCCAAACCCAGCTCATCGAGCTTATCCAGCACGATGCCCACACCGTAGTCCATCGATTCGACCATCCCGGCGTAGACCGGGTGATCCTGAGTTTGCCGCACTGGCATTGTGCGATCGATGATGAACCGGTTTTCGGTTGGCGTATGGCTCTCCGTCTTGTCGCGGTACTTTTGCCACAGTGTTTGTTTGGTCTGGATCGGTGCGTGCACGCTGTAAAAGGACAGATAGGCGAGAAACGGTTCGTCCTGGTGCAGCGCGATGAAATCGGCAGTTTCCTTGCCCAGTCGCACCGGCAAGCATTCACCTGGCGGTCCATCGCTCATCTTTGGATTTTCGTAAGGCGCAAAGAATCCGCCCGGTGGAGTGCCGGGATGGTAGCCGCCCACGTTGAATTCAAAGCCATGGTCTTCAGGCAATGATCCTTCGCCCCCCAAATGCCATTTGCCGGCAAAGAAAGTGCGATAACCGGCTCCGCGAAACGCTTCGGCCAGCGTTGTTTCCTCATGGGGCAGGTGTCGGCGGTAAAAGGCTGGCAACAATCGTGTGTTGCGTTTCCATTCGGTCCCGGACGGTGCCCCGATGTAGTCCGTAATTTTCAACCGCGCAGGAGCCTTGCCGGTCATGATGGCGGCACGCGACGGACTGCAGACCTGACACGCGGCATAACCTCGCGAAAACCGCATGCCCTCATCGCAGATGCGATCAATATTTGGTGATTCATAAAACGTGCTGCCCGTGCAACTGAGATCACGCCAGCCCAGATCATCTGCCAGGATGAAAACAATGTTGGGCCGATCATCCGCCGTGCCCTGGGCAATCGTGAAATCAAGACGGGTTTGCGGCGACGTTTCTTCCGTGGGCGCCTCGGGGTCGACTTCAAACGGCTGGGCCAGACTGTTGCCGGCTCGATCTTCCAGTCGAGGATTCACGTTCAGCCAGTATTCGCCGGCGGGCCATGGCTGGTCGGGGTGAAAGCTCCATGACCGGGCGTCGTGAGGAACTTTGACGGTTCCACCCACCTGCTCGTCGTCCCCGTTCATCACGGCGATGGCATGCTGGATCATGCCGTGATCGAGCGGCTCGTCGAAATGAACCACCAGCGGATCGCTGCTGCCGGATGCCGGACAATCCAGTTGCCAGCGGGCGAGGGCCGGTTGAATGCGATCGGGTTGTTGCATCGTAAATGTCGATCGGAAATCTTCGGACAGCGCCATCCCGTCGGCGCTTTTCCAGGCAGGATCGACGACAACGGTGTAAGTCTCGCCCGCCTCGAACGGTGGCCCCAGTTCCTCGTGCGGCGTCAATCCGCGTTTGATGCGACCGGGATCAAACAGCAACGTCAATCGGGTGCCGTCGGGGTTCCACAGTTCCTGCGGAATGGAGAGATACGGTTGCTCGATGGGTTCGCCCTGGTCATTCAAAAATCGGATGTGCTGGTAGGCGTTGCCCTGAGCCATGGGCTGGGAGAATTGCAGATACATCCGCAACAGATTCTGCGGCAATTCTTCGTGCACCGGATAACGGGCCAGAACTGTCGGTGCCGGGGCCGCCTCTCGCTCGATAGAGAATTCAAGCGTCAGAGGTTTGCCCAGCCAGACGTTGCGCACGTGATTGGCGTTGAACTCGGCGCGGTAGCTTACGCCCGCCGCCAGCGCAAACCGTGGTTCAAAAACCAGGCGGTGGTCAACCAGCAACACGCGGCCCAGCGCCGGAGTGTCACTGTCAGCGACGTACAGCTGCAACAACGATTGGCCGGTCTCCGATTCGATCCCAAGCTCATTGATCGTTCGCAGGTCATCGTCGGAAAGATCCATGACCTCGACACCCGGGTGTCGCTGGCCATCGACCAGTTCGGTTTGACGTTGCAGCGTCCACCACCCGGGTGTGTCCTGAGCGGTGGCAACGCAAGGTAACGCGTTCAGCAAAAACAGTACGACCAAAAGGGCAACCACGCATCGGTCCATAAGGATCGAAGGACCAATTTGCAATTTGCATTTTTCAATTTGCATTTTGCAATCCGTCGTCGTGTTTGGAAAACTGATTGCCCGCGTCAGAACCTTGACCGCTCGGCCCGCATCAACCCTCACCCGTCCCGCACGCCGGGACCACCTCTCCCGATCTCGGGAGAGGCGGTTGGCGGCAAGCTGCTCTTTTACGGTAGCAGAACGACTTTCAGGTCATGGCTATTGTCATCATTCTTGACGATCAGCAACGCGTGATCCGGACCATAGCGATCCAGCTGGACGGTGCCTTCCAGATCACCCAGCGTGTCGTACGTCTGGCCTTCGGTTCCGCCGCCCCTCACCGGCTCGGCGATTCCTTCATCACGCGAGATTTCAGAAGTCGAGATCTTCATCATGCCGCGATGACTGTTGGCCATCAGGATGAACTTCTCGCCGTCTTTTTTGTAGACGAACATGTCCAGGGGACGGTTGCGGTTACCCAGTTCGGCCACGGTGGTGCCACGGATCTTGTCACCAGACGTGATTTCCGACAGCGGGAACCGAACCAGCGGCGTACAGGTGTAGGCAGCCACGATGTACGGCTCGTCGTCCAGCGTGATGCCGGCAAACGTACGGACCGGGGCATGGGTTTCCCAGGCACCGTGCGCACCGTGATAAACTTCCAGCGCCGTGCCACCAGCGTCTTCGGCGAAGGGATACGGAATGGCCCGCAAGTTGGAAGCGAAGTCCTCGTTGGTCAGCCCCGCGACGACAACCTGATTGTCAATCAGCGAGATATCGGTGATGGACAAAATGCGTTGCGGTCGACCGCGGCGGTCTTTGGCATCCTCGGCGGGCGGATTGGGCAGTTCAGCGACTGCGTGCGGAATGTCTTTCAGATCCAGTGTGTCGATGGAGCTGTCGCTGGCCACGGTGACAATGGCTGCGGTCGCATCCGGTCCGCTGCCGCGGGAAACCGACAGATACGACACGCCACTGATCGGATTGACCGCCAGGTCGTTGATCACGATCTGATCGGCGGCTGTTCCCAGTGCGGCGGCCAGTTTTTCATCGATTCCGGTAATTTCGAAGGGCGCAAACTCGCCGCTTTCCCGATCGCCCGTATCAAGTGCGAATACACTGGCCGATTTGGGATCACCGACAAACAGCACACCGTCGGGGCCAAATGCCAGCGGTCCGGCAAAGGCGATGTCCGCTTGCCCCGCGGTCAACGTTTCCAGATGTTCCTGGGCCATCACGGAACTACACACGAGTATCAGCGCCACACAAACTGAACTACAACGAATCACAAAACGACCAGACATGACAGGACTCCGACGACAAATGAGGGGGCAAGAATCGGCCTATCAGGCTAACGCGCGCACACTCGCTTGAAAAGCATTTTCGGCCGGCTTGTGAGTATCGTTACTTTCCGTCGCCCTTTGACTGCTCATCGCGGCTGGTGCCGGTTGCGGCTGGAATCAACTCCAGCACACTTTGCATGAATTCGACTTCTTGCTGGCGTTTTTCTACTTCGCGCGCCAAATCCTCCAGATGCTGCAATTTCACGTGATGAAACTTGTATTCTTCACTCACGGTCGTGTACTGGACCTCCAACTGCAGGATTTCGGCCTCCAGCGGTGGACGCTGTGCGACAACAAAATCACGAGTCGGCATCGACTGGTCGCCCCGCTCTTGCGTGTGCTCGGAGTTACGCAGGACCCAGTTGATAGCATCGAGCGCCTCATCAC
>JBPCVB010000195.1:0-8749 GCA_051010855.1 Pirellulaceae bacterium
TGGCAGGACAGCATCTACGCTCGAGTAGCGTGGTCGTTACACGCGGTGTTTGATTTGGAGAAAAACGGCTATGACAAGCAAACTTTTGGGCGTCTTCCTGATCCTTGCTGCGGTTCTGTTGGTGAAGTCCCTGGCGTTTCCGACGTCCGACTGCGCCACGTGATTGCCTCTTCCGTCATCGAGTTCGATGACTTCGACGGTCACGCCGGATGCCGACTGCTCGTCATGTGCGACCCAATGTGCCGAACAATGCTCTGGTAACTGTGATTGCAAATGGCAGCCAGGTGCCGAGGATACGATGCTCACGCAATGGAATCTTGAGCCTGCCGCGGTCGGCGCCGCAGCTCGCCTGAGCTGGTAGGCTGTTCCAGGCGATCAGTGAATACACAAAAAAAGCCACTGAATAGTCAGCGGCTTTTTTGATGGTTTGTGCTGTTCGGCAAACCGACTGCCTAGTTGGCTTCGGCAGCCACCACATGGACGCGGCGTCCTTCACGATCAAACATGACGTGACCTTCGCACAACGCGAACAGGGTGTAATCCTTGCCTTGCCCCACGTTTTTTCCGGGGTGAAAGCGATTGCCAACCTGACGGATGATAATATTTCCGGCGATGACGTGTTCACCACCAAATTTCTTGACCCCTCGCCGCTGGGCGTTGGAATCGCGACCGTTGCGGCTGGAGCCTTGACCTTTCTTATGGGCCATTGCTGGTACCTTGATCTATGGGATAAGCAGAATCAGGGGATCACAGAGGCAAATCGGCCCCGCAATCAGATTCGGAAATTTACTCGTAAATCCACAGAGAATCAATGCTTCTGATGAAGCGGATACCGGTTTCGCCGCTTTTTTCCCAGAAATCCGGCTGCAATTTGATGACGAAGATTCGCGGCACACCCTCCCAGGTATCGTTGACCGTCCATTGCTGGCCGCTCACGGTCCTGGTCAGGCTCGCGTCGTCACCCAGAGTGATTCCAGCGTTGTCAAAGGCGCTGGAAACGGTGTCCGGAATCTGGCCCGCATCGAGCTGTTTGGCGACGCCGGATTCGAAGGTGATCTGGTCCAGATCAGCGTCCGTCTCGAAGATCAGCGTGGCCCGCAGGGTATCCTGATCAAGGATTTCACCGCGGATAACGGGGCCCGGCAAGCGGTATTTTCTTGCGATCTCGATCTGCCGCAGCGGATCGTCGGTCAGCGGGATACCAAAGACCGTTTTGTCCTGATCCTGCTGGACGCCATCACCGGGTCGCCAGAAGTTGAGTTGCAGCGTCTTGTAACGGAAGTCGAGCGATCCGTCGGGATTGACGACAATGCGGTAGGCATTTGTCAGTCCCGTAACTCGTACTGAAACGAAGTCAATCGAAGGGTCCACGTTGTACCAGACCGCGACGCTCCATACGCCACCCTCGCTGCTGTCGGCCGGCACACGCTGCAGGATCTGCTGCGTTAACTTGACCTTGTCGATCAGCGGTCGACCAGGGTCTTCTTCGTCCTGGATCATTTGCACGATGCCGGGCGAAACCTGATCCGCATAGACCACTTCGGTATACATTCCGGTTTCGGCATCCTCGATCCAGCCGTGCAGTGTGAAACGGCCAAAGAAGCGATTGCTGAGCGTATAGTCAGCGGGTTGGCCAGTCTCGGTGTTGGGCACGTAGTCAACTCGGCCGGTGTTTGGATCCGTGACCGGAGTATGCGTGATTGCAGCGCCGACATTGCGAATGCGATATGGCAGGTACCACACATCCCGCTCTACCACCTGACCATTTTCGTCAGTCGCCGATACCTTCATTTGACGCAGGCCGAGGAACGCAAATTCGTGTTGCCATACATCCCGGTAAAAGATGATCTGGCGTGTTTGGCCGTACAGCGTTTCCGTCCTGGCCGGGAAATTCGGAACATAGTTCTCTGGCGCCAAATCGCCTTCGAGTCCCGGCAAGGGCATGGGTAGTGTAGCCGCATCGCGACCGTCGATTTTGGGCTCAATGACCTTGAGGACGCCGGGCGCGAATTCGCGTTGCGCAATCGCGTCGCCGCTCAAGCAAACTCCCAGGCAGATTGCGGCCAACGCCAAACGCAGCATGAACACTGATCGTTCCTTCCAGATAAGTGCGGATTATGGGCCTGATAACCGTGTAACTGTCGATTTCAAGTATAGTTACCGCGAAAGTTGACGGTCAAGAATTCGCGAAAACAGGCCTTATCGGTGTCGGGCCCGCCCGGGTGCCCGGCTGCCATTCGTGTTGTAACGGTTTTGGCGCGTCGGAGGCCGTTGAGTCACCAGAACTGCAATTCCGGTCGGTGTGGACACTCTACCCGAAATTCTCATCGGCAGCCCTGACAAACAGGCATTGGGAATTCGTCAGCGGACGGCCTAATCAGAGCGGCGGTCCGGAAAATTAGCCTGGCGATGCCGCCTATGAGGCTTTGCGGCGCTCATATTCGTGGCTGCGACCGGCGGCCAGCGAGTCGGCAAGACCGTCCACCACAAACCGTATTTCGCCAGAGGTCAGCTCCGGGAAGATCGGCAGGCTCAGTACCTCGCGAGCTGCCCGTTCTGTTTCCGGCAAACTGCCAAGCCGATAACCCAGGTACTCGAAGCAATCCTGTTGATGCATCGGGACCGGGTAGTAAATCTCGGTGCCTATTTTGCGATCGGAGAGGAATTGCCGGATTTCGTCACGGCGGCCATCGGGAACGCGAATGGTGTACTGATTCCAGACGTGTTGACTGTGAGTGTCACATTCAGGCAGAGTCAGGTATCCGGACAAACCGCTGGCCACGAGGAATTTTCGGTAGGTGTCGGCATTGCGTGACCGCATCGCGCTATAGCGTTGCAGTTGACCAATCTTGATTCCCAGCACCGCCGCCTGCATGGCATCCAGTCGACTGTTGATGCCAATCTCGCTGTGATAGTACCGGGGCTGCATCCCGTGATTGGCAAGGCGACGAATGCGATCGGCCAGCTGGCCATCATTGGTGGCAATCATGCCCGCGTCGCCAAACGCGCCAAGGTTTTTGGTGGGATAAAAGCTGATGCAGCCCACATCACTCATGCTGCAAGCCCTGTGACCCTCACACGACGCGCCAATCGACTGGGCGGCGTCTTCGATAACCCGCAAGTCATGCTGACGGGCGATTTCGTTGATCGCCACCATATCGGCGCAACGACCGAACAGGTGAACCGGCATGATAGCGCGTGTCTTGTCGGTAATCAGCTCGGGAATCAGCGCCGGGTTCATGTTGAAAGTGCGTGGATTGATATCCACAAATACCGGAGTGCCTCCCAGCCGCGTAATCGCACTGATACTGGCAAAAAACGTAAAACTGGGCACGATGACCTCGTCGCCCGGTTGCAGATTGATCGCCATCAGGGCGAGCAGCAGGGCATCACTGCCCGAGGCGCAACCGACGGCAAATTCGGTATCGCATTTTTCGGCTACAAGCTGCTCAAGGTTCTTGCAATGTGGTCCGCCAATAAACCAACCCGACTCGCAGATTTCAGCGAACGTCTCCTTGATGGAATCGAGCAACGGTTGATTGCCGCGAGTAACATCCAGAAGTGGGACGGACTGGACCGGTGCAGGACGTGATGACGAACCGAATTCCACTTTTGCCTCCTTGCACATGGAATCAAGTTGCTGATGTTCGTCGCGGCGATCGACCTCATGTCGTCCACCTGGCAACGAATGTTGGATTAGCGCGGAGGGACAATAGAAGTCGGCGACAGGATCGTCAATGCCGACTTGCCGGCTTTGTATGGTTTGCCGGTCGCAGATCACTGTTTGCCGGTATATCCAGTGCGGTTTATAATCGCGTCTGCCAGGCATGTTTTTTACAGTTGTGCACTGTCCTCGGCGGAATCGTTTCCCGCAGGTGGCTTGCCATCCCAACCTGAGAACGCGGCGCCTTATCTGAAACCGCAGGCGTTCAAGCAGGTGCTAGCGAATTCCGTGAATTGCGTTGACCAAACGAAGTCCTAAAGGCGTGGAGGTGTTTGCCCGTTGGTTGGTGAACTCGCGCTGGATTCTGCTGGTCTTCGCCCTCGCGCTGGGCACGGCTGCCTGGATGATCAAGGACAAAATCGCCTTCGACAATTCGATCGAAGGCATGTTCGCGGACGACAACCTGAGTCTGATGGAATATCAGCGACTCAAGGAGATCTTTGGCGGCTCTGAAATTGTGCTGGCCGCCTATGACGACGATCAGTTGTTTTCGTCCGACGGGCTGCAACGCCTTGAAGATCGCTCGACCGAGCTCTCCGCCGTTGGCGGCGTGATTGGCGTTCTGAGCCTTGCCGAAATCAATGGTGCTCTCAAGAAAGTCTATTCGCTCAGCGACCTGTTGAGACGTGACCAGCAAATTGAGCCCATTTTGCGAACGGATGATCAAATCGCCGAGGGGTTTTTGCAGACCTTTGAAGGCTACACGCACAATCGGCCAGAGAAAGACGATATTGAAACAGAGCCAAAAGACGCCAATGAAACAGCGCAAGAACCGCAAACGGCGGCGATTGTTTGCCTGCTGGAACCGGCCGAGACTCTGACCATACCGCGCTCCAAGACCATCCGTGAATTGCGGCGGATCACCAGCGACTGGACAGGCGCTCAGGTCACGGGTGAAGCGGTCCTGGTATCCGATGGATTTGCGTTTGTGCGTCGCGACGGGCAACGGCTGAATCAAATCAGCCTGGTGTTGATGGCGTTCGTGATTGTGGTTTGTTTTCGAAGTATCCGCTGGGTCCTGATTCCGATCGCGGTGTTCCAGTTATCCCTGTGGATGACGTTGGGGCTGCTGGTAATTCTCGACTGGAAACTGACCATGGTCAGTTCCATGCTGGCGGCTATCGTCGCCGTAATCTCCGTGGCTACGATCGTCCATATCACGGTGCGTTATCGGGAGGCGAGGTCGAAAAAAGGCAAGTCGCGTCAGGAATCGATGGTGTTTGTGTTTGCCACCTTGCTGATGCCGATCACCTGGACCTGCCTTACGACAGCCGCCGGTTTTTTTGCCCTTACTATCGCCAACGTCGAACCGGTTTCCGATTTTGGCTGGATGATGACGTTCGGCAGTTTGTTTGTCCTGCTGAATGTCCTGCTGGTGGTACCCGGGCTGGCATTACTGGGTAATGTCGACACCGACCCGCAGAATACATGGGGAGAAGGTTGGCTGGAACATCTGCTCAAGTTCAGTTCGCGCACGATCTGTCGCTATCCGATCCCCATTGGTGTAGCCGTGGTGTCCATCATGGGCGTAATCGCCACTGGCATGATGTTTCTGCAAGTGGAAACAGACTTTACCAAAAACTTCCGCGAGGATTCGACCATCATTCAGGCCTACGCCTACGTTGAAGACCGACTGGGCGGCGCCGGTATGCTGGATGTGGTTGTGCAGTCACCGGAAAATTTGGATCGGTTGTTTCTGGAAAAGGTAGACGCCCTGCAGGCAGACTTGCGCGGCCTCAAACTGGAGACCGAGCAGGGCCAGGTCCCCGCGTTGACGCATGTTGTCAGTTTCGCCGATACCGATCGTATTGTGCGCAGCAATGCGATATTGGCGCTATTTTCACCGGATATACGGTTTCACGCCATGTCGAGCGTGATGCCTGGATTCGCCGCACAAATGAAAACTACCGAACCAGACGAGCAGGGCAATCACTATTTTCGCATCATGTTGCGAACCAGCCAGCGAGATTCGGCCCAATACCACGATCAGCTTATTACCAAGGTCGAAGCCACGGTGGACAATCACTTCGGCTCACCAGAGGGCGAATCCGCGAAGTCGAACACCATGACCACCGGATTCTTTGTACTGCTCTCGAACCTGGTTAGCAGTATTCTGGCGGATCAATTGCGCACGTTTCTGTTGGCTTGCGGATTCATCGCCGTTGTGATGCTGATTGCTTTCGGATCCCCGAAACTGGTCGTGTTGGCTCTGATTCCGAACATCCTGCCCATTGTTGGGTTGTTAGGCATGCTTGGATGGCTGGGAATCAAGATGAACATGGGCGCCGCCATGATCGCCGCCGTGTCGATGGGCCTCAGCATCGACGGCACAATTCATTACCTTTCGGGATACCGTCACAATAAACACTCCGGCATGCGGACAACGCAGGCCATCGAACGCACCCAATTCCGCACCGGTCGGGCGCTGATTTATTCGACGGTCGCCCTGGTCATCGGATTCGGAAGCCTGTGTGTCAGCGAGTTTATTCCCACCGTGTTTTTCGGCGGCCTGGTTGGACTGTCGATGTTGGGAGGCATGCTGGGTAATCTGATTGTTTTGCCTGTCTTGTTGACGTTGTTTGACGGCGGCGGTGTCGGTAAACGGACTTTTATCAGGGCAACCAAACCTGAGTCCGGTAGCAAAAAAAACCACAAGGCCCACGGCAACGCGGAAGACAAATCGGCCTCCCTGGCTCCTCACATCGGCAAGCAATCCGTTTCGGACTCACCCGACCGTGCACAGGCCTGACGTATGATCGAGATTGATGACGCCCTGCAACGCGTTGCCAGGGCTGCGCGAGTACTCGAAACGGAGACGCGTCCCCTTGCTGCGATGGCCGGGCATGTGCTTGCCCATGATGTGCAAAGCGACGTTGACTCGCCCCCGTTTGACAAATCCATGATGGATGGGTTTGCAATTCGCACTGGCGATTTTGGCGATGGCCAACGTGAGTTTCAAATTGTCGCGCGAATAACTGCGGGCGACTCGTTTGACGGAACGGTTCAGCCCGGCCAGACAGTGCAAATCATGACTGGCGCTCCGGTTCCACAAGGTGTTGATGCCGTCGTCATGGTTGAAGAGACCCGCGAAACTCACGAATCAGGTTCGCCTTCGGTGATGATAGAAGCAGCAAATGTTCGTCCGGGACAAAACATCCTGAACCGTGCCACGGCCATGTCAGTCGGCGAAACGATCATGCCGGCAGGTCGACAGATTCGCAGCGAGGATATTGGCGTTCTCGCCGAAGCCGGTGCTGCCAATTGCCAGGTCGCGCGTCGTCCTGATCTTGCGGTACTCGCCACAGGGGATGAACTTGTTGACGCCACGACGCGACCCGCTGCCAGCCAAATTCGCAACAGCAACAGTCCGATGCTGGCCAGCATGGCGCGGGGACATTGCAATGCGGTTACCGACCTCGGAATTGGAGTCGATGACCATGACAAGCTACGGGAACTAATCCAGCAGGGACTGACAAATGATGTGCTGGTGTTGAGCGGTGGCGTTTCTGCGGGTACGCGCGATCTGGTTCCAGGTGTGCTCCAGGAACTGGGTGTTCAACAGGTCTTTCACAAGGTTCGCATCAAGCCGGGCAAACCGATCTGGTTTGGTACGCGGGAACAAGCCGGAAAGGTCGATGCGTGGGTGTTCGGTTTGCCAGGCAATCCTGTCAGTTCGATGGTTTGTTTCCATGTGTTCGTCGTGCCGTTACTGTTACGACTCGCTGGAATTGATCCCGAGTCAATTGGTGAACAGGCTCAACTGGCCCGAAACCATGTACAACGTCCCGGGCGCACGACGTACTGGCCCTCCCTGATCACCAAAACCGTTGACGGAGTGATGGTTGAACCCCTCGACTGGAAGGGCTCAGCTGATTTGAAAACACTCGCACGGGCAAATTGTTTTGCCGTTTTCGATGGCCAACGAGATACGTTTCAGGCCGGCGAAACTGTACCGGTTTTCCCCATGGGCCAGACATAAAGGGTTGGGTTTTGCTGCGAGCCAGTCAGCGGTATCGACGCCATTTGGCAATTTCGTTACACCGGACGGAATGAACGAAGCTTCCACAACGGCACTGGAGAGTTGGACGAGCCGCCGGCCTTTCATAACGGCGCTAATCGGTTCATTTCTAATGTTCCTCGCCGCGCCGCCGGTCGGTTGGTGGCCACTGGCATGGGTGGCCACGATTCCGTGGATCGCTTTGATCGCAACGCCGACGTTGTCGGCCAACCATCCGTGGAAGAAGATTTGGTTGGCGTCCATCATCTATTGGGCAGCGGCCACCTACTACGTCACAATCCCGCATCCCATGTTGTGGATCGGCTGGGCTGCATTGTTTTTGTATTTGTCCATCTACCCGCTGTTGTTTGTCTGGATCGGTCGCAAGGTGGCCCACGGGCAACGTGTTTCGGTTCTGTTGGCGGCACCCATTGTGTTTACGGCACTGGAATGGGTCCGCGCCCACGCCTTGACCGGATTCGGTGTGACCATGCTGGCCAATTCCCAGTTCCGTGTGCCGATCGTCTTGCAAGTCAGTGACATTGCGGGGGCCTATGGCCTGACGTTCCTGATGGTGCTATTTGCCGCCGCCTGCTATCTGGTCATTTCGCGTGAGCGACCCGTGGTCGGCCTGGTGACGAGTGTCGTTACCGTTGGAATCGTGTTGGGCTACGGAGCATTACAGCTCAACTATTTTGCGACCGCCAGCGGTGATCCGATCGATGTGGCCATCGTACAGGGGAACATTGATACGCGTTTTCCCTCGACTGAAAAGGAGCTGGCAGAGTATCGCCAGCAGCGGATGGAGGACTATCTGCGTATCCATACCGAGTGGTATGACGAATCGGTTCGCAACCAGCCGCCGGATTTGATTATCTGGCCAGAAGGAAAATATCCTGTTCCCGATGTGTTACCCGGCGGAAGTTCCGACGAAGACGAAAATATTCGGCAAGCGTTTATTGGCTTTCACGAATTACTGTTTGGACTTGATCCCGATCCGCCAGCCCTCGTCGCAGGGACAACAACGT
>JBPCVB010000196.1:0-5487 GCA_051010855.1 Pirellulaceae bacterium
AAGTATGACTCAACCCATGGCCGGTTTGACGGAACCGTCGAAACAGACGGTGACCAGCTGGTGGTTAACGGTCATAACATCCCATGCCTCTCCGAGCGCGATCCCGCGGCGCTGCCGTGGCGGGACATGGGCGTCGATTACGTGATTGAGTGCACAGGTCTGTTTACGAAGTTTCAGGACGCAAAAAAACACTTGCAGGCTGGCGCAAAACGCGTGATTTTGTCGGCTCCGACCAAAACGCCGGATCAGGTCCCCACCCTGTTGCTGGGCGTCAATCACGAGACCTTTAACCCGGATACGGACCAAATCGTCTCCAATGCTTCCTGCACCACGAATTGCCTGGCACCGGTGGCCAAGGTCATCAACGACCATTTTGGACTGGCCGAAGGCCTGATGACGACGATTCACGCCGCCACCGCCACTCAACCGACTCAGGATGGTCCGTCGAAAAAGGACTATCGCGGTGGGCGCAATGCCTACACCAACCTGATACCGTCTTCGACAGGGGCCGCCAAGGCCGTTGGATTGGTGATGCCTGAGTTGCAGGGCAAACTGACCGGCATGTCAGTACGCGTCCCCACTGCTAACGTCTCCATGGTCGACCTGACGTTCAAAACCGACAAAGCAACCAGCTACGACGAGATCTGTCAGGCCATGAAGGAAGCGTCCGAGGGCGAGTTGGCCGGAATTCTGGGGTATACCGACGAGCAGGTTGTCTCGACCGACTTCATGAGTTGCGACTATTCATCGGTTTTCGATGCGGGTGCTGGCATCGAGCTGAACAGCCATTTCTTTAAAATCATTGCATGGTATGACAACGAATGGGGCTACTCACGACGCATCATCGACCTGATTCGCTACATTGCGTCGGCTGACGGGCTGGTGGAGAAACAAGCGGCCCTGGCCAGCGTTTAATTGACACACGAAACAGTACGCTTGCCAACACACAGTGACGCCGGTCGAGGATGTGCGATCACGAAAAGCGAGCCCATTCGCACGGGTACATTGTGCGATGAGCGGCGGTGTACGGATTGATGAAGAAAACTTAATGGTTATCCTGTCAGCCACAACGGGCTGTCGTATGGATTTTCGGCAGGAAATCGTTGGCCCCCGCCCCGGGCATTCGATTTGCGGCTTGTGACGTGAGCGAAATCGATAACGCGAAGAAGTGCAATCAACCAACGAGGATGGTGAGCATGAAAAAGTGCAAACTTCTTGTCAGCGATGTCGATTTCACGTTGCTGGGCAATGCAGAGCATTTGTCGCGATTTGCCAAGTGGCTTGATGAGCACCGTGCGTGCATCCAACTGGTTTTGACGTCCGGACGCTTTATCGAATCCATTGTGGACTCGGTTCGGGAAACGGCGTTGCCTGAACCGGATTACATCGTGGGCGGCGTCGGAACGGAAATCCAGAACTACGGCGATGGCACGTCGATTGACGCGTGGGATTCCGACCTGGCTGGAAACTGGGATGGCGATCGCGTCCGGCAATTGTTGGCAGAATTCGACCGGCTTGAGCCGCAGGCTGACGAGTTTCAGTCGGAATTCAAGGTCAGCTATTTTTTGCACGAAGCCACTCCACAGGAACTGGACTCGATCACCCGATTCCTGCAGGAACACTCCATTGATGCCGAGTTGATATACAGTTCCGATCGTGACCTCGATGTTTTGCCCGCTGGCTGCAACAAGGGAACGGCAGCCGAATTCCTCACTGATCACCTGGGCTATGAATCCGACGACGTCATTGTTTGCGGCGATTCCGCCAACGACCTCGCCATGTTTCAGTTCGATTTTCACGGGATCGTCGTGGGCAACGCGCATCCTGAATTGCGAGCTTTGGATGACCCCGCCGTCTACCAGTCGCCTCATAACTACGCCGCCGGGGTGCTTGACGGACTCGAACACTGGTTGCACCGACGGCCGGGGAAGCCGTTAACGGCTGCTGACCCAGCGACGTCAGCCCATCCCGGCGAACCTTGTTCATTCTCCCGGCCCACCCTTTTGCCACGGAGCTAGGCGTGTCTCCCTATTCAGAAACCCGCTTGGCCAAAGGCATCGGCGAATGAATCAACAGGACTCAGCTTTCCGGGACGTTGATTGTCCCGAGATTGCACTTGTCACCAATCACGGATATGGCGGCGCAACGATTCCCGTGGGTGGAGCGCCGGATACCGGCGGTCAAAATTTCTATGTCAACACGCTGGCTCATCAAATGGAATTGCTGGGCTACAAGGTCACGATTTTTGCCCGCGGCGGCTTTCCATTTTTTGAAAGCGACCGGGTGCGTGGCGGTACGGAGTACCTTTCGGACCGGGTCCGCTACGTGTTTGTACCCGGAGGCGGCGATGCTTTTGTTCGCAAGGAAGACATTGCCATAGCGCTTGACGAGCAACTTAACTGGCTGGAATCCTGGTGTCTCCAGGAAGCGGACGCTCGCGGTTGCCAACCGTGGGAGCTGTACGAGTTTATCAATACGCACTACTGGGATGCGGCTGTGCTGGCGGTCGGACTCAGTGAACGCTGGCGTAACCTGATTGTCGAGGCATCACTGCATCGCATGCTGCGAGGCATTGTGTCGGAAGCTATTTTTGATGAGTTGCGTCAGGGTTTGCGGTGGCGCGCAATGGGGGAGGCGCCTGACTTCTATCTCGGGCGGTTGTTGATCTACCATGTGGGTCTTGCTGACCGACCGATTGACCAGCAGGTTCGCGCGGCTGCCACAATGTGGGCTTCGGCTCGTGGCCTGGATGCCGCCGCGGAAAACCGTTTGGTCGACCGTGCAATGGAGCATCTTCAACGCAAGGATGTTCATCTGGATCCGCGTTACGAACAACTGGTGGCCGCCGCGGCTTTGGGCCGGGAGATCCTGGCTTCGCAGCCTGAAAGCGACGAGCAACTCAAACGCACGCTGGCCCGTATCGACCGGCACGTGTGGACACCGCACTCGCTGGGTGAAGTCAAGGACTTTAACTACCGCGATCGCACACTGGACATCCGCCGGCCGCTGAAATTTTGCGAGCGGCGAAATCACGAACGCATGATTTGCCAGCGCACGCACGCTTTCGCGGCTACTTCAGCCAAGATCGCCGAATTCCTGTGGACCCATTACCACGTACCCGTCGAGGAAACCTACTATTTTCCACCTTGCGTGGATCGCGAGTTGTTTCGGCCGTATACAAATGATGAAGTGCGTCCGACGCTGAAATGGCTGTCCGAGAGAACCGGTTTATCCGTGGGCGAACTGGAAAACGGCACGCTGATCTTTGAAACCA
This sequence comes from Pirellulaceae bacterium, assembly GCA_051010855.1. Taxonomy (GTDB): domain Bacteria; phylum Planctomycetota; class Planctomycetia; order Pirellulales; family Pirellulaceae; genus CAJQPP01. The sequence continues at coordinate 3,275 of JBPCVB010000196.1, forward strand.
GTCGTATGGACCGCACCAAACGCAAGGACCTGTTACTCGGTGGATTTGCCAAACTGGCGGCCGACCACCCGGACAGTTATCTGTTGATTGGCGGCGGCCCCGACAACGATGTATTCGCCAGTCTGCGTGATCAGCTGGCTTACACCGAACAACTGCAGGGCCGGGCTTTCCTGCTGGGCGCTATTCCCGAGGAGTTCATCGGGCCCATCTTCTCCGTCGCCGACATTTACGCCACGGCGTCCGAGATGGAAGGATTCGGCATGAGTGCGTCCCAGGCGGCCTCGGCAGGGACACCCGTGGTCAGCACCGATACGATTCCCTTTTGCATGCACCACGCCTCGGAACAGGCATTGCTGTTCCGGCCTGGAGACGTCGACGGCCTGGTTACCGCGCTTCGGTGCCTGATCACCGATCCCGTGGAACGAGAACGCCGCGGCAAGGAAATCGAATCCACGCTTACGGAACTGGACTGGTATCAGCGGACCCGGGACTTCATTACCTACCTGGATCGACGAGGGTTCGAGATTCAGCCAGGCAAACCGTTATAATGCCAGGCCGTTTTGGGAATACATTCTGACATTGGTAAATGGACTTGGAATGAACAATAGCAAGGGAACGATTGGCATTTTGACAGGTGGCGGTGACGTCCCCGGGCTGAATCCCGCAATTCGCGCAGTCACGTTTCGCGCATTGCGGGAAGGCTATAACGTGATCGGCATTCGTCGTGGCTGGGCGGGGCTGGTCGATTTGATCCGCGATTCTGATGCGGATAACAGCGAATGCATCCAGTATTTGACAGAGGATCAGGTCAACAAGGCGGGCCGGACCGGCGGTACCTTTCTGCATAGCAGTCGCACGCGGCCCAGCCATTTGCCCCAGCCCGCTGTGCCACTCCATTTGCGGGATTTCTATGCCGACGAAATCAATGATGTGACCCCCGAGGTGATGAAGAACCTCGAATTCCTCGGCATCGATTACCTGATTCCCATCGGCGGGGACGATACGTTGAGCTATGGCCAGCATCTGCATCAGCAAGGCATCAAGGTCATCGCGATCCCAAAGACCATGGACAACGACGTCCCCGGCACGGACTATTGCATCGGTTTCAGTACCTGCGTCACGCGGACCATTGAATTGACGCACAAACTGCGGACATCCGCCGGTTCACATGAGCGATTTCTGGTCATCGAGGTGTTCGGCCGGTATGCGGGTTACACGGCACTGTTGCCGGCCATGGCCGGAGCCGTTGATCGATGTGTGATTCCCGAATGCCCGATTGAGATCGAGCATCTGGCAGAGCTGCTGGTCCAGGATCGCAAGAACAACCCGAGCAACTATTCCGTCGTGCTGATTTCCGAAGGCGCCACCCTGCTGGGACAGGGGGATATGTCGTTTGAAGGTCACGAAACCGACCAGTACGGCCACCGCAAGCTGGGCGGCATCGGCGATCAGGTCTCGGCGCTGCTCAAGGAACTGTCCCCAAAATTCAACGATGGACGCCGGGTCAACGTGGTCAACCAGCGGCTCAGCTATCTGGTACGGTGTGGCGAGCCGGACGCGATCGATTCGATTGTGCCCATGGCTTTTGGCAATCTGGCACTGGACCTGATTCTGCAGGGTAGTTCCGGGCGGCTTGTGTGCTTGCGCAACGGCTGCTACGACAACGTGCCGATCGATTCGATCACCGGCCACAAAAAAGTGGTCGATGTGCAAAAGTATTACGACCGTAGCCGTCTGCGTCCCAAGTACGATACATTTGAGCGTCAGCCGCTATTCGTGATGACCAGCGAGGGCTAGGTCAGGGACAAGGGCAATATTCGCCGACTGGCAAAGTCGATAAAATTTCAGTCGCCGTTGAGACTGGTGTCAACACCGCAACCAAAGTCAATTTTCTGGATAGGGGGATGATTCATGTCCGATACACTCGTCAAGGGCGGCCGCATCGCTGAACTGCTGGGCGACGAAGCCGACTCGCTGCTGAACTACCAGTGTCAGGGAATTCCCCGCGAATCGTTGCACCTGCCTTCACCGGATGTCGTTAATCGCACCTACTCCGAAAGTGATCGCAATCCGCGAGTCCTGGTTAATTTGCAGCGGATTTTTGGCAACGGTCGGCTGGCTAATACCGGATACGTTTCGATTCTGCCCGTCGACCAGGGCATCGAGCACACGGGTGGCGCTTCGTTCGCACCCAACCCGGCCTACTTTGATCC
>JBPCVB010000197.1:0-3068 GCA_051010855.1 Pirellulaceae bacterium
ATCGAAGAACGAATCAATGAAATCCTGCAGGCCAAACGTGAACTGTTTGAAACCATTTTGTCGGACACCGACCAGCCGGCTGCCGGAAGCTTCTCACGCGACGAGATTTTTGGATTGTTCGACCTGCGCTCTGGTGGCCAGAGCTTGACCGACGTTGCATGAGCCAATCATGTTGTCGTCCCGGGTCAACCAGGGGTTGGTAGCTGCCTGCCACAGCCAGCTTGCCGCAACCGGAAAAAAACACGTGTAATTTCCGCGGGCAGGCCATTTGTGATTTGAGATTCCAGGGGCTTATGGCATATTGGTCGTTGATACCCGTTTCGCGAGACGGGTCAACGGTCGTCCGGACCCGACGCCCGAATTCAGCACCCCGGAATCGTCCACCATGGCGTTATTTCGCAACGATAATGATGGCCAGCCGCGGGCCAACTCCTATCCCTTCTATGCACCCCGTTTCTGGGCAGGCATGGGAGTCAGCGATTATGTGGGCATGATGGCCCGCAATCGATTCCGGGTTCATCTGTCACGCTGGCCGATGGTTGGCCTGGTTGGCGGCTGCACGGTGGCCTCCAGCGCGCTGGCCTTGTTTCAGCGTATGTTTCTGAATCGAAAGATTGAAAACACCGAGTTGGCCGGGCCGCCCATTTTTGTCGTCGGACACTGGCGCAGCGGAACCACGCTGTTGCACGAGTTGTTATCGCTTGACGAGGAATTTGCCTACCCCACAACCTTTCAGTGTTTTGTTCCGACGCATCACGTTGCGTCCCGCCCATTTATCCAGCCGTTGGTCAAGCTGTTGATGCCTTCACGTCGCCCGATGGATGCCATGCCGGCCGGTGCCGATCTGCCCCAGGAAGACGAATTTGCGATGCCTTGCATGGGCGCGCCGTCGCCGTATTTTTTCCTGGCCTTTTGCCGGGAGCAGGCCCCCTGGCTGGAAATGCTCAATTTTGAGGGTGCTGACCCGGCCGACATCGAATCCTTGCGAAATGCGATCACGTGGTTCTACAAATCCGTGACTTACAAAAAAGACAAACGGCTGGTGCTCAAGTCGCCAACCCACACCGGTCGAATCGCGCATCTTTCACGCTGGTTCCCCGGTGCCAGATTCGTACATATCACGCGGCATCCGTACAAGATCTTTCCTTCGACGGTCCATTTGTGGAAATCGCTTTGCCGGTATCAGGGTTATCAACTGGTGCCCAGAGACGATCAGGTGTTTGTGGACTATGTGCACGAATGTTATCAGCGGATGTATGCAGGGTACTTTTCCCAGATCGATGAAATCCCCCGCGAGAATGTGGTGGAAATCCGCTTTGAGGAAATGCTGCAGGATCCCGAAGCAGCAATCTCGGGTATTTATGAACAATTCGAATTGCCAGGATTCGAGAAGGTTCAGCCGCGGATAAACGAGTTCTGGTCGCAACGAAAATCGCATCGTCGCAACAAAACGCAACTGGACGAAACCCAGCGTCGGCAAGTTGACGAAATCTGGGGCGACTACATGGAACGATTCGAATACGAACCAGAGTCGAAAATACGCGCGGCACGACCGGCGTAACCTGGCCGCTTTCCTCAGCGTTACTGACGTGTCATCAAACGCCGACGGGCCTCGATTTCAGGCGATGGTTCGGTTGAACGACGCTCGTCACGAATCTCCTGTTCCGTCATACGTAGCGAACGACGATGGACCATCCATCGAATACCGTAGTCGGCCAGCCCCGTGATGACCGTGGCCAGGCACAACCGCATGGCAACACCGCCCAGCCAATGGCCCATTTGCACACTGCCCGCCCGCAATGGCTGACTGCCAAATGACAATAGTTGCTGCCAGTCGCCAATTACGATCCATAACGCGATGCCGACCAGCACTACAAACTTCGCCATGCTCAGAACAATGGATGTGACGTTCTCAATACCCAGCATCCGCGACACATTGTTTTGCGGCAACAGGCGAGTCGCGTCGGGGGCAGCCAGGTGAGGCAGAACGCGAAAGCCGTTTTGGAACCAGCTGGCCACCAGCGCCAACAATGCAATGCCGGCTACGATCGGAAACAGACCCCTCCAGAAAATAAGAAGTACGGCCTGCCATTGCTGTTGCATCAAGTCACGTGGACCATTGGTTTCGCCCACCGTCGACCAGTTGGCATGCGCAAACGTGAATAGCCATTGGCAAAGGGCGACACCCAGAGTGGCAAGGATCGCCAAGCCGCCCAGCCACATGATGGCGGTGGCCAGTTCGCGGCTGCGGGCAAACTGTCCGGCCTGCTCCGCACGACGCAGCCGTGCCGCGGTCGGTTCCTGAAACGCCTGATCTCGATCTTCGGTCATCCGTTCTGGCTCCAGTCTTGCAAACCTGCGGCCAGCTGCTGAACCAATTCCTCAATTTGCAATATCGACAAATCGAAGCCCCCCCGAATCATCCACGGCAACGAAATCAGAACCAGCGATGCCGCGAGCATGCCGCATACCGCCTTGAGACCCAATCCGACGTGCATGCCACCCAGTTGTGGAAAGTTCTTTTGCGCCATGCCCAATACTGCTGATGCAACCAGCAGGGCAGCCACCGCGGGCAAGGCCGCCATCAATCCAAACTCGAAACTTTGGGACAGGGCCTGCACCAGAAACTCGAGCAAACTGCGATCTGCCGATGCCGCTCCGGGCGGAAGTGTCACAAAGGACTGCATGACCGAGCCAACGACCTGATTCAATCCACCGCTGGCGACAAACACCGCAACTGCCGTCCACCAAAACAGTCTGGCAAACACTCCGCCGCCTGAATCGCCGTCACCGCCCACGCCAAAACTGGCCAGTGAAAAACCGCACAGGTTTTCCACAATGGATCCCGCGAGTTGGGCTGCTGTCAGCATGAGGGTCAGCGACAGTCCCATCATCGCGCCGATCAACGCTTCGTGGACGAGACCCATTCCCAATGACAGTGCATTGGTTGGTAGCGCGACGGTTTTTGTGGCAGGCAGAATCACCACCGCCAGTGCCGCGATCAAGGCAATGCGAACCCGGACCGGAACGACTCGCCCGGCCAGCAGGGGCAAGGTCATAACCAACGC
>JBPCVB010000198.1:0-10373 GCA_051010855.1 Pirellulaceae bacterium
GGCCAGTGTTTCATACAGCACAACTCCCAGCGAAAATACGTCGCTCCGCCCGTCAATGTTGTCGACGTCACCGCGTGCCTGTTCGGGTGACATATAGGCAATGGTGCCCTTGAGCTGGCCAGAGACCGACGGTTGAAATTCATCGCTATCAATCAGCTTGGCCAGACCGAAATCGAGGACCTTGATATGGCCGGCCCGATCGATCATCAGGTTGTGCGGTTTGACATCCCGATGCACCACTCCCTGTCGGTGCGCGTGGTGCAACGCCGCTGCAGTTTCAGAGACCCACTGTACCGCATCTTCGATCGGCAATTGCCCTTCGACCAGCACATCGTGCAATGCAATCCCGTCGATCCATTCGGTGACACAGACATACCAGTCATCATGCTGGAAGGCGTCCAGCAAACGGACAATACGCGGATGCGCAAGCTTCTTCAGGGCGGCGACTTCCCGTTCAAAATTAACCTGATTGATCAGCGTGCTCGCTGTCCGGGTCAGTTTCAGAGCCACGCGTCGATTCCGGGTTGAGTCATAGCCCAGGAATACAACCGAGAACCCGCCGCTGCCAGTCTTCTCGACAAGGTCATAGTCCCCGATCCTCGGTGGATACTCCAACTTGGTCGAGTCGACTTGAATGTCGGTTGATGAATCGCCACCCGAATAGTTTTCGGGCGAGAAACAATCGCTGTCGAAGTGGTCATCAACCAGCAACAACTCCTGTTTCAGCACCGTACGGGCCTCATCCCCGGCACACCGTTCAAGAAACTCGCCATGTTCAAGTTCATGACCCAGATTCCGGCCCAATTCGTAGTCTGACAAAATGCGATCAAGCGCACTTCGAGTAGCCGGATTGGTTTGATACCAGGATGGGCTGGACATAAGGAACTGAGTCAGGGGGGTCAATTGTTGGAGGGTTGGTCGGGGAGGGTGGAGTCGTCGGATGCGGAACGAATCCGGGTGGAGTCAACGCGGTGCCAGACGTCGCGAATCAAAACCAGCTTGCGTTGCACTGTTCTGGTGGAAACGCCAAGGTGCCTGGCAATCTCTTCATTCTCGTGACCTTGTATCACCATCGTGAGAATGAGGCGGGATTTGGTATCCAGTAATCGCAACAGATAGTCGACGTCGTCCGCGAATTCGATCTCCCATGCCGCGGATGGGCGCGGGTCGGAAACACGGGACAAAGACACTTGCTGTTGCGATTCGACCTGCCGCTTGATTGCGCCAGCACGACGCCGACGATCAACCAGCTTGTGAAACAGGCAGATTTCAAGATAACGCCAAAAGGCTACCCGGTTAGCAGGCTGTGGTTGCGAGTTCGAACCGAAATGATGCAGGGCCTTGCGAAAGACACTTTGGGCCAGGTCGTCTTCGTCGCATCCGAAAGACTCGTCGCGAATCAGATGGCGGGCCTTGCTGCGGACACGCGGCCAGTATTTTTTGCAGATAGCATCGCCGGCAGCAGAATCGCCTTCGGATAAATCCAAAATCCACTTGGAGACGGAACCGGGCATGGGAGGTATGGGGATTGGGTCGTATGGCCGTCATCGTCGAGCATATCAATCGTTTCACACCCAAACAAGGTAAAAGGTCTTCCCCATCGCGCTGGTTGCCCATACCCAAAAAACCCTTGTTGGCACACAAAAAATGGCCGACAGCTAGTGCTTGCAAGCATCTCCGGGTTTTCCCTACCAGCAATCGGGTGAATTCGGATTTGCGCAGGGGCCTGAGGATGGCATAATCCGGCCGGTTTCCGGGCATGATCACTCGGTTACCATGGCTGATCAGCCGCTGCGAAGCTCCTGTCGGGAACTGCCCTTTTCGACCGGAGCTTCTTTTTTTTATGCGTTGACGCCTTGCAGCATTGCGTCCGTAGATAATTGTCCGCCCCCGGATCTAGTGGATTCAACCAGCTCAACGACTCGCGAGCCACCTAGCAGATAAGGACAGATCACTTCATCTACACCCAGCTTGGCCATTCGTCCGGCCAGATTGCCTTCCAGTGAATACGTGTACACAGGCAGCTGAGGATTCAGGTCCTTGCAAGTCATCGAGATCAACAGGTTGTCCACATCAGCCTGTGTAGCAGCAACAACGCACCGAGCGCTGGCCAAATTGGCCAATGCAAGTGCGAGTTCATCGGTGGGGGGTTTTTCGATCACTGCCACATCCGGAAACTGGCGTCGTATTACTTCGGCCTCCCCGGCATCGTTGCAGACCATCGCTACTTGATGGTTGTTGGCATACAGCAGTTCCAGGATGGAACGGGCAAACACCCCTGAGCCGCAAATAATGACATGGTTTTTGAATCGATTGGCCATGCGTTTCATTCTCCGTTGTAAAAACACTCCGCGGATATCGCCATCCACAAAGACACTGGTAATGCCTGCCGTCCAGCAACACATGCAGACGATCGATACCAGGATCAAACAGCCTGTAAATGTCCGCCCCGTTGGACTCAGCTCGCGAATTTCACCAAACCCCACCGTCGAAATCGTGATGACGGTCATGTACAGGGCATCGAGCAACGGCCATTGCTCGATAATGACAAAGCCCACCGTCCCGATGACAATCAGCGCGGCGATGACGACCGCCAGTTTGAATATGCGTTGTAGTCCCACTTGATCACCACCAGGTCGAGTTGATCGTCGCCAACGCCATTAGTTTCCTGCGTCGGCAAGTATCTGAAATTCTTCTCGCGAAGTCTCGACGACTTCCTCACGCACATCGGGTTTCAGGTTCGCGAGGATCGAGTTATGCGAATAGTCGGCCGTATCCAGTGGCATTGCGTCGCCGCCGATCCCGTCGCTCAGTGCCACATGGTTTGCTGCTTCCACGACCTGGGAAAGCGGCGTGGTAAGTGGTTCCGCCGAGCTGCCATGGTGATGCCCGATCACCGCTGAAATTTCTGCCGGGAATCCCCATTTGCGTGCGCAGAATTCTCCGACCTCCTGATGGGAGATCCCAAACGCCTGTTGCTCCAGAGTCAGAATCTCCTGAGGGCTGGCGGCGCCGACCAGCTGACTGTAATCGGCTGCCAACAGCTGCATCATGACCAGTTTGCCGATGTCATGCAGCACGCCGCCCAGAAACGCCTGATCGGGATCACACCCGTCGTCCTTTTGAGTCAGATTGCGGGCAACCGAAGCGCAACCCAGCGAATGGCGGTAAAGTTGTTCCCGGAATTTGCCGCTTGACTCATTCTCGCAAAACATTTTTAGTGCTGCATAGGAAGCCGCCAGTCTCGACAGGTTGCGGCTGCCCAGAATCACAACAGCGTGTCCGATCGTGGTGATTTGTCGTGAGTATCCGTACAGCGGACTGTTGGCAACGGCCAGGATTCGGGCAGCAATCGCGGGCTCGGTTTCGATGATGGAGATAACTTCGTCAACTTGTCCGTTGGGATTCTGGCAGGCATTCAGCAGGGCCAGTGCGCTGGCCGGCAAGGGCTGCACGGAATCCAGGTCTTGCAATCTTTGCAGCAATGTCTCACGGTTGGCTGGAAGCGAAGGATTCGTCATGAATGGTGGTGGACCCGGATGAGGTCTCGATGAAACCGGAAGCGATTGGACGGCAGTTCTGTCCTGCGACAGTTCTGTCGACTGGTGATCGAAGGGAAATCCTGCGGCCGGCGGAACAACCGGCCAAATGTCAGCTCAGCGTCCGTCCGGCGTTCCGGCGGTAACGATTAATCCGTTTTGACCAGCCGTCAGCGTAGCTGGCGATCGATGGACTGAATGTAAGCCAGCACTTCGGCCACTGCTTGATACAGCTCGAGCGGGATCTCGCCACCCACCTCAACCTGACTGTACAGGGCGCGGGCCAGCGGTTTTCGCTCCACTCGTGGCACATCATGGGTCTCGGCGATCTTGATAATCTTCAGGGCCAGGTGATCGCAACCCTTGGCGACCACCACCGGCGCGCTCATATCACGCGGGTTGTACCTCAACGCCACGGCATAATGTGTCGGGTTGGTGATCAGGACATCGGACGTGGGGACATCCTGCAACATACGCCGCTGACTCATCTCACGCTGTAATCGCTTCAAGCGAGCTCGCACATGGGGATCCCCCTCTTCTTCCTTGCGCTCGTCACGCAGTTCCTGGCGTGACATTTTCAGGTCATCGATGTGCTTCCACTTCTGAAAGGCAAAGTCGCCGATGCCCAAAACGACCAGCCCGCCAGACATGCCGGCCATCATCATCAACAACAGTTGCAGCATCATGTCCACGGCTTGTTCCAGCGAGGACGTGGTACTCCATGCGACCCGTTCGTACTGGCCGATCAAAATGAAATACACGATTGCCGAAATGACCGACAACTTGAATAGCGACATCACCCCACGTACCAGCGAACGCGCCGAAAACAGCTTTGAGAAGCCTTTTACCGGGCTAAGCTTTTCAAAGTCCCATTCGAATGCCTTGGGGGACAATTGAAACCCGGTCATCAGACCGCCCATCAACAAGGTCGAGAAAAACGTGATCAATACGACCGGCAGGCATATGAGCAACACCTGCCAGGTCGACTGTGTCAGCATCGCAGTCCACAATTGCTCATCCCTGGCAGCCGGACCAAAATGGGACAGCAGCAACACGATCTCCCGCAGCAGCGAGCGCAGGAACCAGTCCCCGACCAGGGCAAAAGCCAACGATATGATCAACAGCGCAATACCATTGGTGAAATCGCCGCTGTAGGCAACTTGCCCCTTCTCTCGCGAGCGTTCCAGCTTGCGAGGCGTTGGTTGTTCAGTGCGGTTCTCGTCAGTGTGGCTGGTCATGCCGCCTCAATTACCACAGAGAAGTTAAAGTGAACGCAACAACGACTCAATCAGCGCTTGGGCTGATTCCAGCTGAGCGTGCAACGCATTCCAGATTTGCGGCAGGAAGATGAGCATAGCCAGCAAACCCAGCAGCAGCCGAATCGACAAACCAATCGAGAACAGATTCAGTGACGGGACCGCGCGAGCCAGTACCAACAAGGCAATCAGCCCCAACATCATGACGACCGCAACCGGCATCGCAATTGACATGCCGGCCGCCGTGAGTTCTGCAAACGCATGCGCACCCATTTGGGCGGCCCCGAGATCCCAGGGCTGGCCGACCGGCACCAGTTGAAACGACACATCGATCGTCCAAACCAGGAAATGATGCAAGTCGAGCAGAAAAAACATCACCACAGCGATCGATTGCAGGATCGTGGCAACGATGTTGTTGATCGCTCCGGATGACGGATCGGTCATCGTGGCGAGACTGAGGCCAAGCTCCTGTCCGATGTAGGCGCCGGCAATCTGCATCGGGATAAAAAAGATGTGGAAAGTAAATGCCAACAGCCCACCCAGCACCAATTCGCGCACGACCAGCACGATCAACAGGGCCCAATTCTGTGAATCGGTCGCCCACAGCAGCACCGCGTCACCAGGTCCGCCCTGGCTGGTAAACCAGAATACGGACAGCGACAACATCAATCCCAGCTTGACCATGCGTGGTGGACGCAGCGCAGTCCACACCGGTACAAACGTCCAGAACGTGGCGAGTCGCACTAGGATCAGGGCAAAGGACAATATCCAGGCTTCGGTCATGTCAGGTGCGCCATTTGTTCAAACAGTCGCTGCGTGAACTGGATAAGAATGTTCAGGCTCCAGGTCAACGTGAGTGCAATGACGACGGCCACCGCCAGAATCCGCGGCGCAAATGTCAGAGTTTGCTCCTGAATACTGGTCACGGTCTGGAACATCGCGATGATCAGACCTACCAGCAGACTGGTGAGCACCGTCGGCGCGACCAGCAACAACCCGGTATACAAAAAGTCGCGTACGACCTGTGCCATTTCTTCTGGTCCCATCGGTATCTTCCTTGATTGATCGAGGGCTCGTGCGTGACTATTCCTTTTCCGGCCGTTGCAGTTGGCCCATTTTCTCCGCTATTTCGGCGACGAGCGTGTTGTCGCTGAGCGCGGAAATGATTTTGGCAGCGTCACGCTCCTTGAGAAAATCCAGCAATTGCGCGGCCATGTCCATCTTGCCGTCCTTGCTGAGCTGTTGAATCAACCCTGAAGCCGCTTCCACAGGCATTTCCTCCAGCACCTTGGCGAAGGCGCGCAGATTTTCTGCGGTTACCGGGGCTTTCATTGGTGCAGTTGCAACAGTGTTGTCTGCAGCAGTTGTTTCTCCCGATTCACCCTGCATCGTAGCCGGAGCGCTCAGCTGGGATTGCTCCAGCAAACTTCGAGCCTCTGCAGCGCGTTGCTCGGCTGACTGCATCAACGCAGCAACCTCCAGACGTTCCCGCTGCAAGTCATCGATCATGAACTTGATTTGGCGTTCGCGATGCTCCAACAACTGTTCGCGGGTTTTTAGCTGGGCTTCCCGTTTGCGAATCGTATCGGTGAGTCGCAACACAGTTTCGGCGGGCAATGTTCCGGCCGGAATCTCATTGATTCCTGCGGTTGACGTCATACCGAGATCGAGTGGGGGTGGCGGGTTGATCGATTGTGAATTCGTCGCCTGTTCCTCTTCGACCGGTTCCGGCGCGGGACGCAGGAACCACGACGCGGCGGCTGAAGCACCGAACAAGACCACTCCCGTAACCAGCATCATCAGCATTTTACCCATTGGAATTTTCTCCTTCCGAAAACGCCCATTGCCTCATGATAATTTCCGACAACGTGACGCCTTCTGCCTGCTGTTCAGCATCCGTGTGCGCGGCCCGTTCGTCACGTCTTAGCATTTCATACGATTCGTCCCGGATCTTTTCTGCGGTTACGCCGGCCAAAGTGTGCTGCCATTTCGCCATGTTTTGGTTGACAACCTGTCGGGCGAATTCAATTGCCGTGCGCAAGTGTTCCAGCAAGTCGCGATGAGCGTGCGTTAGTTGTGACCCCTGGTTCATACCGGCGTGGCTGGCCTGCGTCACTTCGTCAAAGTGGTGATTTAGTTCCTTGAGTTGCTGAATGGACTGATCCAGCTCGGACTTGCAACGCGCCAGCTCCATCTCGGCGAGCCGTCGTTTCTGGCCCTGATACTTGTGAACCTTGTTCAGTGAAAAATGAAAGTTCTTCATGGTCAGCATTCCCTTGCGTCAATCTGAATTCGGTTTTTGAGTTAGCTCTGGGGTAAGGGTGCAGCGGAATTAACCCTGGCGGCGAGTGTGTCAATCATGGACATGGTTTGCTTCCACGCCACAGATTGTCCGCTCGCCTGTCGCAGGAAACGGTCCAGCTCCGGCTTCAGTCGCACCGCCTGATCAACAACCGGAGAAGTCCCCGGTTGATAGGCACCAATTCGAATCAGGTCTTCGACTTCGCGGTATTCGCCCAGTATTTCCCGCATTAGCAGGACGCGTTGCTGTTGAGCGGCATCGGTAACCTGATTCGCAACACGGCTGATACTGGCCAGCACATCAATCGCGGGGAAATGACCCTTTTCAGCCAGTTTGCGATCCAGCACGATGTGGCCATCCAGCATGGAGCGGGCGGCGTCGGCCACCGGCTCGGATGTGTCATCCCCATCGACCAGCACCGTCAGGATCCCGGTGATCATGCCGCGGTCGCTGGTACCCAGTTGTTCAATCAGATTGGCAAGCAATTGAATTGCCGATGGTGTAAAACCGCGCGAGCTGGGTGGCTCACCGATCGACAACCCGAGTTCACGCTGGGACCAGGCAAGACGAGTCAGGCTATCGGCCATAAACAGCACGTGTTTGCCGCGTTGCCGAAACCAATCTGCGATCGTCAACGCCGTTTGAGCAGATCGTATTCGCACCAGCGGCGGTTGCTCGGCCGTAGAAACGATCACGATCGATCGTTCGAGTCCCCGTGTACCCAGACATTCTTCGATGAAGGGACGAACTTCGCGCCCACGCTCTCCAACCAGTACGACAACATTCACGTCCGATTGCGCGTGGCGGGCGATCTCGCCCAGCAAGGTACTTTTGCCGACACCGCTGCCGGCGAACAGGCCCATCCGCTGACCGGCACCGATCGTCAACATACCGTCGATGCATTTCTGACCAGTTACGAAAGGTTCGGCGATCGGACGCCGGGTCATGGGATCGGGGGAAGCGGACTGCAACGGAATCCAGTCTTCAAAAATCAACGGCGCGGCATGATCGATCGGTTGGCCCAATGCATCGATCACGCGGCCTTGCATACTGGGACCTACAGGCACCATCATCTGACGATTCAATCCGACCACTGTCGCTCCGGCGGTTAGTGATGCGGTGGACTGCAGCGGCATTAGCTGAGAGAGGCCGGAGGAGAATCCCACGACTTCGGCCAGTACCGGCTGACCGTGTCCGGTAAATACGTAACACAACTCGCCAACTGCCGCCGTTAAAGTCGCGGTCAGAATCCCTCGTGCGCTAACCAGATGCCCGGCGTTCCGGAAAACGGCGCAATCCCTGACCCGGGAGACCAGTTTGTCGACGTTCAATTTCGGCTTCATGCAAAATCTCCAAAAGGCTTTGCCGGATCTCACCCAGCTGTATCGTCGGGTCGTAGAACAGGGCAAAGCTGCTGGCATCCAGCCGCGCGGCTCCGCGAGGCAGATCTGGACTAGCCAGCCAGTTGACCTGTTCAAAAACGGCGTGCCCCCCGGTTTCGCTCGTATCAAGTTGTTGCAACAGTTCGTGGTCCTGCGGATTCAGCAGCACGGTGACCGATTCATGTGCATCGACATGATTCAGCAATTCGTCGATCATCTGAGCCAGTGGAAATTCATCCGCTTCGATTCTGGTGAACAGGATTCTTCCGGCAATGGCCACCGCCAGATCGATCGCTACCTGATGCAAAACAGCAATCGATTCACGTCTTCCGGACATTAATTGCCCGATTTGCTCGTTCAACTGCTCCAGTAAATCAGCGACCTGATCAGTGGAAGTCGGCATGTCAGATTTGCTGGTTGACGTTGACCCCGGGTTGCCGGCATGTTCCTTGTTTACTTTTCCCGTGGCGCCATCGAGTAGCACAACCTGCGCGGGCGAACGGTGAAACGCAACATGTTGGACAGTGGCAAATCGGGTCATGGCAGTTCGTTCAATTCTCCCTTGCTGTCGAGTTGGGCGATCAACGTGGCAATTTCCTTGCGTGCCGCGGCCACTTCATCCGGCCCGGCAGCCTGACGGAACTCGATTTCCTCCTGCAACGCCGCTGTGGCTCGTTTGGAAAGGTTTTCAAAGATCCGCGTGCTGATTTCCTCGTCGACATCCTGCAACGCAACGACAAGCACTTGCGTGTCCACCTGACCCAGCAGTTTTTGCACGGACCGGTTGTCGTAACTAACAATGTCATCAAAGGCGTGCAGCAGCTCCTGCAATCGCGCGGCTGTTTCTGGATCGCTCGCCTGCATTTGGTCCATCAAGCGGGCCCGGGTATGTTTGGGCAAGGCGCGTAGCAAGTCGGCCGTCTTTTGATCTCCGTCGGGATTCTCCAGCTCGGCCGGTTCGATCAAGGCCGCTTTTTCCACCGTGGTACGTGCGATACGCGCCAGCAAGTCAGGCGGTATCGCCGTTTGTTGCTGCAAGGCGAAGAACGCATCAGGCTGCTGTTCCTCTGGCAACAGGTCCAGTACCTGGGCTGCGGTTGCATTGTCCAGACATGACAAGACCATCCCAATGATTCGCGGTTGTTCACTTGCAAGCGCACCGGCAACTTGCACAGGCTGCAACCGTTGCAAATCGATTACAGGATCGTCTGTGGGCTGGAAGATTTTCAGGCGTTGCCGTGGGGGTGGAGGAGGATAAGACTCCCCCTCCTCGGGGTCTTCCGCGGTTGCTTCCGCGAACAATTCATCCGCCCAGTTCGAGGGAGCGTTGGCGGTCTGCAAGGCAAAACGAAAAAAGGTATCAAACTCATCAAGGACTTCGGTCAGTTCATCAGTCTCGGGCGTTTTCCCGTCCAGCTGATTGATGGCGGATCGTACCTGTGCGGCCTTTTGCTCCGACAGACCGGCCAGCGCAGGTTCGAGCACGTCACTGCCCAACCCGGTCAGTAACAAGGCGATTCGTTGAACGTCGTTTGAACCTGGCATTTGGTTTAGCCGCGTTTCAAAACACTCTCAATGTTCGGATGGTCAGGCTGCTCGCTGCGCATCGGCGGCGAAGGCGCCGTCCACCGCACCCCGTTCGTCACTAATCCACACAGCCATGATGCTGGACAACAGTTCGGGGTTTTTTCTGGCCAGTGTCGTCAACTCGGTCAGTTGTCGAGCGCGTTGTGGTGTCATGTTGACCTTGCCGTCACCGCCACCGGGAACCTCAACCGGGGTAATTCGTTTGAGGGTTAGCAAACCTAAGATCAACGCCACCAACGCCGCGACGCCCAGAGAAATGTTGCGAATCAAGGGCATCCATGACTCCAGGGGCGAGGGTGGCTGAATC
>JBPCVB010000199.1:0-2964 GCA_051010855.1 Pirellulaceae bacterium
GCCACCAATACGTCTGCTCCAAATTTTGCGTTCGACTACTGCCTGCGAAAAGACAAGCTTCCTGAGGCAGCATTGAAATCGGTCGACCTGAGTTCCTTGCGGAATATGATGAACGCCTCCGAACCTGTCCGATCTGATACGGTTCGAGGTTTTCTGAATCGCTTCAAACCGTACGGACTTTCGAGCGAAGCGCTGAATGTCGCCTATGGGTTGGCCGAACACACGCTTCGGGTAACCGGGGGTGGCAGAATTAATCTCAATGTCAACAAAGAGCGACTTGCGCGTCATCAACCGTTCGTCGTTGCCGGGCAGCAGGCTCTCGCGAACGCGGTGTCACTGCCGAGCGTTGGTAGGCCACTCGCCGGTGTCGATGTGCGTATTGTGGATCCCGACTCACTGATCGAACAGGCAGACGACTTGCCCGGTGAAATCTGGATCGACAGCCCGAGTAAGGCGAAAGGCTATTGGCGGCAGCCAACATTCAGTGAGGGCGTGTTTGAGGCCAGGATCAGCGGCCACGAAGCAAATGGTGAATACTTGCGGACCGGCGATATCGGTTTTTTTCACGAAGGCGAGTTATACGTCTGCGGGCGCATCGATGACATGGTGGTGATCCGCGGCAGGAACATTTTCCCGCCTGACATTGAAGCGACGATCGAATCCGGTTTTCCGGAAGTTGAGCCCGGGCGTGTTGCCGTGTTCGGCTCACCTTCCCGGCAAACAGGCGAAGCCGGACTGGTTGTGCTCATTGAGGCCCGAAACCTGAGTCGGGCGCCAAACCTGCAGGATGTTCACAAGGAAATCGTCAACGCTTACCAGATTCCCGTGGCGGCTGTTGCGATCGGACGGCGGGGCTCGATTGCGAGAACGACATCCGGGAAAATTGCACGTCACAAATGCCAATCGGCTTTCCTGCAAGATCAGCTGGATTTGCTTGACATATACCAACCCACCGACAGCGATGAATCCGCAGAAACTATCGAGGAGTTTCTGGATGCGCTGGTACGCAGGCGTGGAAAGAAAGTTCCCGAGTCGGTCACGATCGCAGAGCTTGGACTTGATTCCCTTGAACTGGTCGAGCTTGGTCTTCGCCTGGAGAAATTCGCCAGCCAGGGAGAGTTGTCAGACAACGATTATTCCAGTGTGATCTTCGACCTTCGGCTCTTGCAAGCGGCTACGGTCGCGGAGCTGAGGATGATTTTTCGAAAGCTCCGATCAGGTCAAATTCCACTGGATCGAATTACTCGCACATTGGAAGACGCCATGCTGGCAATCGAAAACACCGAGGCAGAGCAAATGCGTGCGGATTGCGTACTTAACGCATCCTGCACTCCCAAACCAAATTCTTCTCCGCCCCGGACGAGAACTGTTCTGCTGACGGGGGCAACCGGCTTCCTGGGCTCATTCCTGCTGGAGTCTTTACTTCGCCTAACCAATGACCGCATCGTGGCATTGGTGCGCGGCCAAAATGATGAGCATGCCCGCTCCCGACTGGAGACCGCACTTGCAAAGACAGGTATGCCATTGAGCAGTGCTTCCCGGTTAATTGAGACGCGTGTTGAAACCGTATGTGGTGACATCGCTCAGGAGAATCTCGGTCTTTCCAATGACCAGTGGAGTTCCCTGGCTGACGATATTACGACGGTTTACCACTGCGCGGCAGAGGTCGACTACATGAAGACCTATCAAGAGCTGCGAGCGGCAAACGTAACGGGAACAGAGGAGATCATTCGTTTGTGTTGTAGTGGCCAAACGAAGGAGTTGAACTTTATATCGACAACTTTTATTTTCGGCTGGACCGTGATCGGACAGAAAAAAGAAACCGCACGCAATGCCAATATGGACGGTTTGAATTTCGGTTACCCGCAGTCGAAATGGGTCGCCGAACAATTGGTCTATGAAGCAGAGAAAAGGGGGCTGAAGACCAGAGTGTTCAGGCCGGCATTGATTACTGCCTCGGAATCAGGCCACTACATGCGTAGTGATATTACCACCCGCGTTCTCGGTTACATGATCCGACATCAAGTGTCTATTAACTCGGAGAACCAGCTCAGCTTTCTGCCGGTTGAGACTTGCGCTAACAACATTGTCGCAATTGCATTGCAGGATGATTTCCGGCAAACGACGTTTCATTTGACGGCCGGAGAGTATTATTCGATGGAAACCGCTTGTCATCTAATAACCAAACGATTTGGGTATGAATTTTCCTACACCGACACAGATGGCTTCGTAGATCATGTAAATAAATATTGCACACCCGATGATGATCTGTTTCCGCTTGTTGCGTTTTTCAACAACAGTCGTGAAAAATTCAAGTCGATGAGCCAAATGAGGTATGACAATGCTTTCTACCGTGCTTATTGTGACAAGAGTTCACTGTCTAAGCCGGAGCCGGATTTGGAGAAAACGGTAACCTGGCTTGTCTCATTCCTGTCATCTTCAGGTTTGATCCGGCAGCCAGTTCGATCGTCGGATCGTGCGGCAACATTTAGCACGGTAGTTTCATCTTAATGGATTCGTCTGAGATTGGACGCTGTTTTCGGCAGCATCGCTCTCTGATTTGCCATCATTTGCCAGGTTACGCGCGTATTCGCCGTCCCGGAGAATAAGTGGGACTGTGGTGGGAGTGAATTGAGTAAGTCGACGTCAGGTGTTGCGCGGTCAGCGATTCAATAGCTGGCTAGCCCTTTTGTCTGCGACGGCAGTTCGCCAAATTGCCGCGAATACAACATGGCGAAACGGCTGGTGTTTGCAAATCCGGTTCGGGTACAGGCGGTCAACACGGAAGTTTGGCCGGTCTTGAGAATTCGACGAGCCAAATGAAGTCTGCGAGTAAGCAGATACTGGTAGGGAGAAACTCCCAGATGACGCTGGAACTTCCTCTCGAGAGTTCGGCGTGTGATATCCAGTTCACCGGCGATTTGGCCCGCCGTATACACTTCATCGGGACATGCATCAATTAAT
>JBPCVB010000200.1:0-4791 GCA_051010855.1 Pirellulaceae bacterium
TCCTGAGGTGTGAGCACTGGGCCCAGACTTTCTGTGATCGGCCACATCCGGACGATGTGGTTGAAGGGTTGAGGAAGCTGCAGGAGTAATTCACCCTCCCGGTGGGAGGGTCGCAAAATGAGCATGCGAGTTTTGCGGGGAGGGCAGTTTTCCAGTGGATTTCCCGGCACCAACTCCTCGAACCCTCACTGCTCGACCCTCGCGCTTGCCCGACGAGGGCAAGGCCGGAGGGAGGGCAAATTACCCATTACGTCCGGGGGCCCAATTAGCTACAATTCTTCGCTCGGAATATTCACGATCTGGAGACGCTGGCGATGGCCAAAAAGAAGGGCAAGAGCAAGAAAAAGCTGGAAATCCTGTACCTCGTGTGCGAGGAAACCGGTGACTACAACTACACCATCCGGCGCAAGTCGGGTGGCGAAAAGCTCAAGGTAAAAAAATACTGTCCACGGCTGCGCAAACACACCATCCACAACGAAAAGAAAAAATAGGCTTCGGACAGTCGCTGGACTGCCCAGGCATGCATATATCCTGAACTGCTACACTGGTTTGTCGGCATTCGCTGACAAGCCAGTTTTATTTTCGGCCGGTTCGAGACAACGGAGTCTGTCGTGAAACGTACATGGAAAATCCGGTCGCACGACGCGGCTCTTATCAGCTCGATTGAGAAATCGGCAGGCGTTTCACCGGCCGTCGCCCATTTGCTGGCCGCGCGAGGAATTACGGACCCGCGGGCCATTCGCGAATTCATCGACGCCCCCTTCCAGAACCTGCGGTCACCAAATTTGCTTCCGGGCGTTCCTGCCGCGACAGCACGCATCAGCCACGCCATTCGCGACGGACAAAAAATTTGTATCTACGGCGACTACGATGCCGACGGCATGACATCTACGGCGATACTGGTTCGTTGTATCCAGTTGCTGGGCGGCCAAGTGACGTCGTTCGTTCCCAGCCGGCTGGATGATGGATATGGTTTGAATGATGAGGCACTGGAGCGTATCGCAAAGGATGGTACACGACTGGTAGTGACGGTCGATTGCGGGATCGCGAGTCTGCACGAAGCGGAAACAGCAAAAAATCTCGGGCTCGATCTGATTATCACCGACCATCACCAATACGGTGACCAGTTGCCGGATTGCGTGGCAATCGCCCACCCTGCCCTGCCCGGTCATGATTATCCATTCGCAGGATTATGTGGTGCCGGGGTGGCGTTGAAACTTGCATGGGCATTGTGTCAGGAATTTAGCGAAGGTGATCGCGTTGCGCCGGCGCATCGGTCATTTCTGTTGCTTGCATTGGGACTGGCCGCCATTGGAACGGTCGCCGATGTCGTGCCATTGATTGATGAAAACCGCTTGATCGTGCGACATGGGCTGGCATTTATGAAACAGGAATCGGTAACTGGTCTTCAACAACTGATCAAGCTAAACAATCTGGAAGACAAACCGGCATTCAGCGCGGAAGATATCGGATTCTGCCTGGCACCACGCCTGAATGCCGCTGGTCGACTTGGGCAAGCTCAATTGGGTGTCGAACTGTTGACAACTGATTCCGAAACCCGTGCCCTTGCCTTGGCCGAGTACATCCACGAATTGAACAGCAGTCGAGAAAGTCTCGAACGCAAAATTCAAAAGGATGCCAACAAGGCGATCGAGGCGCAGCACATGGAATCCGAGCCGGCAATCGTGCTGGCGGATCGCAACTGGCACGTGGGCGTGATCGGAATCGTGGCCGGCCGCATCGCGGAAAGATACAACCGACCCACGATTTTGATTTCCCAGGACGCCATGGGTGCGACGCATGCGGCGGGCTCGGGGCGTACCGCTTGCGGAGTCAATTTGTACGAGGCACTGAATCATTGTCGCGATCACTTGATCAGCTGTGGCGGGCACCGGGCCGCGGCCGGATTGCGAATCGACGACGACCAGATTGACTTGTTTCGCGAGGCCTTCTGTCAGTACGTCGTCGAGCACACCACCCCGGATGACTTCGAGGCGCATCTGCTGATCGATCTCGAGGTTCCACTTAGCCACCTGACACTGCGGACGATACGGGAATTGGACCAGCTGGCCCCCTTCGGCATGCAGAATCGCCGTCCGGTGTTCTGTGCCTGTGGCTTGCGTCTTGTCGAACCACCTCGTCGCATCGGCTCAGGCCAACGGCATCTCTCCCTGCGTGTTGTGCAGCATGACGTGCGAATGCGAGGCGTAGCGTTTGGAGGTGGCGAGTGGGCCGAGCATCTCGATCCGGAAAACGGCGTTTACGATTTTGCATTCAAACCCGTAATCAACGAATTTCGCGGCCGGCGAACCGTTGAGCTGCAGATCATCGATTGGCGAAAAAACGCGGTGACGGCTGAATTGGTCGGCTAGATTTGATCTGTCACCACCGGGCTGTTTTGACCAGAATGCTCAATGCTGACGGGAGGGCGAGACTCCGCTTGAGCCGCCGGGCCAATTCGGCTCGAAAGGAGCCTCGCCCTCCCGCTGTTCATCGCCCGACCCCCCGCTCGACCTAGCGCTCGTTTGACTCAGACGCCGTGAAAAAAGTCCTCGTTACACTTGCCAAGTACGGCATCTCGATATTGATCCTGTACTGGCTTTTTCAACAAGCCAAACAGGCAGATCAATTCGATGTGCTGTGGTCCAGCGAAAAACGTTATGGCTGGTTGATCTTTGCCGTATTCACCGGTGTGGGGACAGCCCTTGTTTCTTTCTATCGCTGGTACCTGCTGGTACGGGCATTGGGGCTGGAGTTTAGTTACTACGATGCCGTGCGACTGGGCTTCCTGGGAAATCTGCTAAACCTCATGTCCATCGGTGTGTTGGGTGGCGATGCAATCAAGGCAGTATTTCTGGCCAGACAAATGCCGGGCCGCGCGCCCGAGGCGGTGGCGTCCGTGATCTTTGATCGGGCAATCGGTTTACTGGCCATGTTCTCATTTGCCAGTGTCGCTTATCTCATAACCGATTTTTCCCGTACGGATTTGTTGCACGCTACCGAGAACGCCGCGCTGCACTGGGTCTGCCGATTTACGATTCTGTTTACGATTATCGGATTCATCGGACTCAGTGTCCTGTTCCTGATGCCGCGTTTTCGCGAGTCGGCGATCTACAAGCGGCTGGGAAATCTGCCTCGCGTAGGACGTCTGTTCAAACGCCTTGTAAACGTTGCGTTGACCTATCGCAGTCGCTTTGGGTCCGTCGTGGCGGCATTTTTGTTGAGCATTGTGGTCAATCTGGGCTTTGCGACAACGTTTTTCTCGATTGCCAGTGGACTGTCTGATCAACATCCGACCTACGCCCAGCACCTGGTCATTTCGCCCATTGCCATGGTTGCCAATGCCGTGCCTTTGCCCGGTGGACTGGGTGGCATGGAAGCGGCCGTCAACTACCTGTACCGGGCGTTTTCCAGTGCCGAAATTCCCACCGAGCACGGATTCGTTGTCGCGTTGGGTTTCCGCATGATCTTGTTTATTACAGCGGGGATCGGCTTGGTGTTTTACATCACCAGTAAACGCGAGATCCGGGAGTTATCGGAAACCGACATGACGCTGGCCTCCACGGCAAGCGAATAACAACCTGGATTGCTTCTGTCACGTCGTGCCAGGCTAATGATTGTCATTATCCCCGGCGTTTGACGGGCTGGTCACTTCTCCTGCCCCGAATCCAGAAATGGCTGGAGTGCCTCCAGTGCCAGTTCCTCACCGAAAGTCACTTGATCGCTGGACAGGTTCATGCACAACGCGATCGCAGCATCGTGATCGGGATACAACAGGACAAATGTTCTTCCACCCGCCGCTGATCCACCATGATGGATGTATCGGCGATCCTGTGGATCCGTGGCGATCCTCCAACCAAGCCCGACACCGGTTGCCGTGTCGTCACTGGTTTTTTGCGATTTCAGGATTTCTGCGAGTGTGTCCCTGGAAACGATTTGATGATTCGCTACTGCCCCGAGAAAGCGGGCCAGATCCTCTGGCGTCGAAATCAGTCCGCCACCGGCCAGTTTTCCGCTATTGTTGATCGGGGGTACGATCAATTCGCGACCGTTCATAACAGCGTATGGTACGGCGATCTCGCCCTCGAAAGGTTCATTATGTTCACCATAGGAGTGGGTCATTCCAGCCGGCACAAAAACCAGGTCACGCATTGACCTGATCAATGGTTTTTCCGCTGCGCCTTCCATCACGGCGCCTAACAGGGTGTAGCCATATGTGGAATACAGGTACTCCTCGCCCGGAGCATGAAGGACTGGATCGTCCATGAAAATTGACAATGCGGACTTCTGGTCGTCGTATTGTTCCCGGGAAAGAAATTCCTGTTGCATTCGCTGCGGGTCGTAGTGACGGATGCCAGCCAGATGCCCGGCCAGTTGACGACAGGTGATTTCAGATAACCGTTGGGGCAAATCGGGAAGATAACTTTCGATGTTGGCGTCAAGTGAAAGCTGGCCTTGTTCGGCCATCGCAGCCAACGTCATAGCGGTAATGGTTTTGGAAACACTGCCGATGCGAAACATGGTTTCGGATGTCACAGGCAATTCCTGTTCCTTGTCGCGGTAATTCCACTGATGCGACCATTCGACTTCGCCGTCGGTCCACACGGCGGCACTAAAACCCCATTGTCCCGCCTGTTCAAGGAATTTATTGATAGCCGCAGTTGCCTGGTCCTCAGGTCTGGCAGCCTGGGCAAGGGCTTCTGTGGTGTTCAGCAGTCCTGCCACGACGGTAAATAACAAGCCAGTGATGTAGAGAGGATTGCTGAATTGCATGAGGGTGCCCTTCTCATT
>JBPCVB010000201.1:0-6625 GCA_051010855.1 Pirellulaceae bacterium
CTCGGAGGAGGCGTCGATCCACCCTGGATCCGACCGCCAGGAACCGGTTGTCCCTGCTCAGGCGTGCTGTACTGAACGCCCGGCTGTACCTGAATGCTCGGCTGCATCAGCGAGTTGTTTGGCTGAGTCGTCATGGTCGGGGTCGTTGTGTAAACGCCGCCCTGAATGACTTGACCCTGCGAGACAACACCACCCGAGTAGTTTTGGTTGCCGTAGTACATGACGGGTTGCTGACGTTGGTAGCCGTAACCGCCACCGCCGTAGTAACCGCCGCCGCCGTAGTAGCCGCCGCCGTAAGAACCGCCACTGCTACCGCCGCGTGATCCCCAGGAACCGCCACTGCTGCCACCGCGTGATCCCCACGAGCCGCCGCGTGATCCCCAGGAGCCGCCGCTGCTACCGCCGCGTGATCCCCAGGAGCCGCCACTACTACCACCACGTGATCCCCAGGAGCCGCCGCTGCCACCGCCGCGTGATCCCCACGAACCGCCACTGCCGCCGCCACGACTGCCCCAGCTTCCGCCGCGACTGCCCCAGCTACCGCCACTACCTCCCCAGCTGCCGCCGCTACCCCAGCTGCCGCCGCCGCGAGAACCCCAGCTGCCCCAGCCTGCATGAGCTTCGGCAGCACCATAAACTACCATCAGTGCCGCTGCAGCGAGAACCAACGACACTCTCTTGTAAATTCCTGTTTTCATCCTGTCTCCCTTGGTGGACAACTCTGGCGAAAGTATTTTGAGCCGAATGCGCTAACGATGAACGTTAGCTAGACCAGAATAATCAGGTAAACGTGGCAATTCAAGCCACCTAGGGGTCTAAAAATGGATAAATCAATTAGGGAATCCGGGTGATTCCACCCATGTGCGTAAACGGGCGCAATTCTCGCCGTAACGTTGAGCATGGACTCGGAATTAGTTCGGTTTTTTTAGCGGCGGCGGCGGGGCCGCGGTTGCGGCCGAATCAGAATATTGTCGAAGGACGCCGAACCGGTTGCACCGAAAAGTCCGATTCTGATGAGGGCTTCCCGCGTTTCCTCGGGCACGCGAATTTCCTTGTCGAAGTTGTTCCAGCTGCGTGTTCCGCGAAACGGGCCGATAAACGCAGTGCCCAAATCGCGACGATGGTCGTCGAGAAACTGAATGGCAACAACGGGCAGATCCTCGGCATGTGGACCTATCAACACGTCTTCGCATTTGACCGAGGCTGACAAAATGATGCTGCCAATGACTTCACCGTTGATGGCAAAGCCCTGCATCAAGTGCGCTTTCTGTCCTGCCTGCGTGGCCAAGAACGTGACATGTCGATCGCCTTCGGGTGACCCCGAATCTTCGGTCAATTCCATGGAACGTTGGTAATACCAGCCGTTAACGAACCCGTTTTCCGGCAAATCTTCCTCGAAACTGCCATTTAGCAACTTGGGATTGTCCGGATCCGGCATGATGTCGCGGACTGATTCTGCTTCGCCGGTCATGGGCACAAACAGTGTTGGACGCAGGTCAGTTTCTACCAGTACGCCGTTTTCCTTCTTCATCAGCATCATGCTCTGCTGATGTCGTTCGCCCACCGGAATCACCATCAATCCGCCTTCGGCCAGTTGATCAACCAGAGGCTGCGGAACATCCTCTGGCGAGCAAGTCACGATAATCTTGTTGAACGGAGCGCGGGCTGGCCAACCCTGAAATCCGTCGCCTGCGCGGACGTGAACATTGTCGTACTTCAGGCGTTTCAGCGTGCGTTCCGCGTTTTCGGCAAGTTCCGGCACGATTTCGATGGTGTACACATCGCGGACCAGCGGGCTCAGGACGGCTGCCTGGTATCCGCTGCCGGTGCCGATTTCCAGCACCCGGTCATCCGGCTGGGGATCGAGTGATTCCGTCATGAATGCCACGATGAACGGTGACGAAATGGTCTGCTCGTGCCCAATGGGCAATGCGGCATCAAGATAGGCCTGTTCACGCAACCGGTTCGGAATAAACGCTTCGCGAGGCGTGTCGCGCATTGCGGCCAACACGCGTTGATTGGTGATGCCGGCACCTTCTACGGCAACTTCCACCATCAGTCGCCGTTGTTCCTCATACTTCTTCTTCAGCGCACCTTGCGCCCAGCATGTCTGCCAGGGCCACAGGCCCAGCAAGATCAGTACAGCCAACCAGCCAGTTGCGGACGATATCGATCCGCTTCGATTCTTGCTGCCAGTCACCATGAAAACCCTTCCATTGTTGCTTTTGTGCCCGCCCTGCCCTGCTATTATAGCAATCGACCGCGGACAGCTACGGCCGGATTCCAGGAGCAAAGACGTCCCGCCCAATGAGCGAACAACCGAAGTATGGATTCTGGCCCTATGTACTGCCGTTCCTGGCGTTCATGGTGATCAGCATGGCCGAGCCCGGCTTTCCCGCTGAACAGGACGATGTGCTGGCCGACGTGGTTGCAGGAGCAGCCGAAACGGCCGATTCGAGCGATGAATATGTGCAGCGTGAGCGTCGCCAGCGGACGCAGCGGTTTTTTCTGGTCTACGGATTCAAGGTACTCGTGACGACCGGCTTTCTGGTCTGGTTCTGGAAGCGTTATCTCGGGCAGTTCCCTTGGTCTTTTACCTGGTGGTCGATTCTGGTCGGCGTGATCGGGATTTTCGTATGGGTCGGTCTTGCCGAGCTGGGTGTGGAAGATTTCCTGCTGGGTCTGGTGGGCGCTGGCGACACCTTTTCCCGCAGCCAGTTCAATCCGTATGGGCAACTACCTGAAGGCTGGCAGTTGACAGGATTTCTCGCGTTGCGGTTTTTTGGTCTCGTGATCATGGTGCCGATTTGTGAGGAGCTGTTCCTCCGCGGCTTTCTGATGCGTTATGCCCAGTCTCCCGAGTGGTGGGAGGTGCGGCTGAATCAGCTCACCGTTCGCACGATGCTGGTCGCACCTCTGTACGGCCTGTTGACGCACCCCGGTGAAGCCCTCGCGGCGATCGCGTGGTTCTCGCTGGTGACCTGGCTGGTTACGCGTACTGGAAAATTCTGGGATGCCGTGATCGCGCACGCGGTCACGAATCTGTTGCTCGGGCTGTACGTTTGCCGTTTTGAGCAATGGCATTTGTGGTAATCAGGCAGCCCGCGACATGGCAGGAGGGTCGTCTGCGTTGGGCAATCCCAGGATCGCTTCCTTTCGCTGCGAGGCATGCACGTTCTCGACGGCACCCAGCACCAGAAACAACAAGGCCCCGATGTGTGGAATGATGGAAACATCATGGAACATGCCGTTGATCAGGTAGCTGGCCAGCAAGCCCATGCCCAGCATTCCCAGTTGCCTCTGGGGCATCGGCAGCGCCCGGCTGCTCCACAACTGCCAGGACTTGAATCCCAGAGCCGACAGGATGCACACCAACAGGATCAATCCAGTTAGACCCGTTTCGGTGGCGTACGACAGGAAGACATTGTGCTGCATGTAGCCAAGGATCTCCTGCAACGGCATGTCTGCAGTTTCCTCGAAGTGATATGGTTTTTTGGCAGCAGTGTATTGGCCGAATCCGTGCCCTGCCAACGGTTTGTCGCGAAACATTTTTAGTGCAACCCAGGCCAGCATGGGACGCAGTGTCGCCGATTTTTCCATTTCCGCGGCGGTCACAAATTTATCACGCTGAAAACGGTTGATTTTGTCGCCGAACTGGATCACAGCCAGGACCATTAGCAACGTACCGACCACTACGTAGACACCGCGGACTTGCTGTCGGGACGGAAGCCACGCCAACAAACCTGCGGCAACAATCAGGGACAGCCAGATACTGCGGGTCAGCGTAAGGTAGGCGGCGATCCCACACAGGATTGCGATCACCACAAGAAACACCCGTGTCAACGGTCGTGACTGCGGCCACAAGAACACGCTGGCCATCAGACAAGTCACGAGGTACACGCCGCAGGACACCGGATTTAGCAATGGACCACGGGCCCGGCCAAAGAACTCGAAATACACAGGATCGAGAATGTAACGCGGGTAAACCAGCGCGTACCAGCCACGTTGTTCGCAGATCCCGGTAATACTCAGGTACAGTCCAAACAACGCCAGTATCGCGTAGAACACCACCAGATGCTGTTGTTGCAGGCGACAGTGCTTGGCCAGGAAATAAAATCCGATTGGAATGAGGTTGAAAAACAACAGCCGAGACATCGGCAGATTTTCCTTGTACCTCCAGTCGTGCATTAACGTACTGACGATCAACAACACAGCCAGCCCCAGGACTACCATGTCGGTTCGGTTGAGCGGTTTGGGATCGGCCCGCTCCAGTTTCCACAGCACCAAGAGCGCCAAAATCAGCCAGCCCCACAGCACACGATCCAGGGTCAGCGGAATGGGGCCGAAATCAATATTGAAGAAGGGATGCCCAAAAGTCACGCCGATCAACAACACCAGTACGCATCCGGCAATCATCGATAGATGACGTGACAGCGCCAAAAAAAATACCAGCCCGACCAGGGCAGCGGCGATCAGCAGGAGATCCATTCCGATTCCTTGTTGCCGGGCACGTTAACGTTGTTGACGGGTCGGTGGTGCTGCGGCAGTTTGCGGAGGACGCGCGCCCGAGTTGACAGGTGCCGCCTGAATCTGAAAGGCCAGGTCCTTGCCGCCGCTGGCGACCTTGTTGCCCACGAGATCTTCAACCGACAGCTGTAATCGGTATTCGCCAATGGGCAACTCGGGCATGGCAACCGGGAAGAACATGTAGAAGTCCTTGCGTCGACGTTGCGCAGTGTCTTCGACCGGCTGGAATTCGTATTGATATACGACACGGTTTTCCGCATCGACGATCGCGTAGCGACCCTGCAGTTTGGCGACGAGTTGTTGATCGGTTTCGGTCGTCCCGGCCGACTGCAACGAGTAGTTGTCGATTTCGCAGTAAATCAGCACTTGTTGGCCGACGTGAAACCGCGGTGGCAGGGGTTGGTACTGGCCGAACCCCCGAACTTCGGAACAAAACGCGACGTGCTCCAGTTGCAACGAAGCAACATTAGCCAGCTCGTCCAGAGCCAGCTTGAGTTGCCGGGCCGCCTGTGTCGCGCGGCGACGCCACGCTGCGGTCGCCGAAATCGACCGTGAATCCGGCCCTGACTGGTTCAACATCGTATCAATCACCGTTAGCTGGTGATTCCAGAATTGTTTTTGCGATGGCTTGCCTGGTGTCGCATCCATTGGCTCCAGTTCCTTGCCGGCCGCCAAACGCAACAATTGCAAACGCACACGCTGTTCCGAACTGGCGCTCTCTGGCGTATTCTGGATTTGGGCATCCAGCTGATGAATTGTGGCAGCCAGTTGCTCTTGCCAAGTCAGCGGTTGCGGTTGCGTTTGCAGAAGATCGTCCGCCGTTTGAGATTGCGTGTCGGCCACACTGGTCACAGGCTGATCACCCGGCGTGGCCGCTTCCTGTTGTTCAAACAGCGCTGGCTGGACTGGCGGATGGGTTCGTGTAGCCTGGCCCGTTATCGGGCCGGCAGGCAGAGGTTCGTCCACGAACAATTCGTTGACCGACGCCGGAATTCTGGCCACCGGTTCCACTTCGGACTGGACCGTCAGTCTCAAGCTGTCCGACGAATCTTCGTCATACGCCATCTGCTGCCCCTCGGTGTCAGAAATCGTCATGACAATCGGGCCGGTGTTTTGTTGCGGTTGACCATCCATTGGAATTTCGTTGGGCACTGCTGATACACCAGCAGGTTGGTCGGAGACTGTGAAGGTGGGCGCATGGGTACTGAGCGGATTCTCGACCGATTCCATGATTGCGGGTAATTGATCCTGGGCTGTTACTTCGTCGATGGAAATGTCACCTTCAATCTGCACGCGTTCGGAATCCAAACCGGCTTGCTCAATTCCCAGACCCCCGGATGACGCTGATGCGTGAGGCGAGTTCAGCGGATGATCGGGAGAAGCCTCCGACACCCCTGGAAGATAGTCCAGCGTGCGCGGGCGACGACGTTGGGCCGGAGCACGATCCCTGTAGGCGCTGGCTCGTTCATCGGCAACATTCGAGTTCGCCACTTGCGGATTGTTGAATGCCTGACAGCCGCAAACCATCGCGGCGGCGCAAACGGTCATCGATACAGCCCATCGCATAAGTCACATCCTGCGCGGTTTAAGAAATTAGCCGCGAGAGGGTATCGGAATCGCCAATTGCCAGCAAGTCGCAATTGGATAGCTCGGCGGGCAGCTAGTCCGCTTGTGCTGGCAGTGTTGTCATGCGGAAAAACAGCTGTTCCAGCGCGAATCGGGCGCGAGCGGGATCGGAATGCGTGCCTTTGAGTTTCAGATCCGTTTCCAGCAACCAGGCATAGAACCGCTTGACCCGATCTCGGCCCAGTTGCCGAACACTGGCATCGGCGGCATCCATCTCACCGCCCCATTGTCGAAAACCGGCCTTTCCCAATGCCACCGACAGGTCCGCTCGGCGTCCCGCTCGCATTTGCCTGGAGATGATTTCCCACAAGCGGCCGTAACGTCGTAGTGACCAGGAGAGTTGGCCATAAAGCGCCAGAGGATGCTCGCCGGACTGCAACAGATTTGACAGATGAGCCAGGGCATGGTCAGTATCACCGCGCGTGGCCGCCGAAGCTGCATCCCAAATGGACTGGGCACGCCAGCCTCCGGT
>JBPCVB010000202.1:0-2789 GCA_051010855.1 Pirellulaceae bacterium
GGCTGGAGCAATACAAACCGTTCATCAACGACGGCCAGACCATCGTGTGCAGTCCGCACAAGGTCTTCGGACCGGAGTCGAACGATTTGGTTCTTCAATTACGCAAACGAGGAATCGATCAGGTGATTCTCGCTGGCATGTCGGCCAATCTGTGCGTCGAGTCGCATTTACGGGAACTGCAGGAACAGGGATTCGAGGTCGCCGTCGTTGGTGATGCGACCGCGGCAGCCCAAGTCCCTGGATACGACGGCTATGCGGCAGCAATCACGAACTTCCGCTTTCTCGCGAGCGACTTGTGGAGCACTGGCGAGGCCGTTGAACGCATTTCTGATCTGCGCGTGGCCGTCTATTAAACCAGCCGTATTTCAGATTCTCAAACCCATGATTTCAATTTCCTAAACCCCCGATACTGGAGCCTGAACAATGAAAACTTTAAACAACACTTTTATCGCAGTGGCGTTGGCCATGCTTGTTTCCCTCACGTCCGTTTCAGCGAACGCCAATGAGTCGAATACCGCCAGCCCGTCCACTCAGGTCTTTAACCGAACCGTCAAGATCGATGGGCTGGATGTCTTTTACCGGGAAGCGGGGCCGAAGGACGCTCCGACAGTGCTACTGCTACACGGATTCCCGACTTCCTCGCACATGTTCCGCGACTTGATTCCAGCCCTGGCTGACAAGTATCACGTTGTGGCACCGGACTACCCTGGATACGGAAACAGTTCCGCTCCTTCAGTAGATGATTTTGAGTACACCTTCGACAACCTTGCCAACGTGGTCGAACAATTCACCGAAAAGGTTGGTCTCAAAAAGTACTCAATCTACTTGATGGACTACGGAGCTCCCGTCGGTTTCCGGCTGGCCGCCAGACATCCAGAACGAGTGGAGACGCTGATCGTTCAGAACGGGAACGCGTATGACGAAGGACTGGCCAATGATTTCTGGAAGCCGATCAAATCGTATTGGCAGAACCGCACCAAAAAACAGGGAGACAGTCTGCGATCCTTGCTGACCCTGGATGCGACGAAGTGGCAGTACACTCACGGCGTTCGAAACGTCGAAAAGATCAGCCCTGACACGTGGGGCCATGTCCAGCCGCTCCTGGATCGTCCCGGCAACCAGGAGATTCAACTCGCTTTGTTCTACAGCTACGGCAGCAATCCAGCACTGTATCCGCAATGGCAGGCGTATCTCCGCAAACACCAGCCGCCAACACTGATCGTCTGGGGCAAGAACGATGCGATCTTTCCGGCTGAAGGTGCGTATCCGTACAAGCGCGACCTGACTGACCTGGAGTTCCACTTGCTCGACACAGGGCATTTTGCGCTCGAGGAAGACGGTCAGCAGATCACCGCGCTGATCCGAAACTTCCTCGATAAAAAGCTGTCTGTGTCCAACTGATCGCCGTTTACTTTTTTACAGAGCGTAAACCGGCGTTTGTTACCGGCAGCGTGCCAGGTTTTTGCCGAGCACGCTGCTTTTTTCCTGCAGTTATTTCAAATGGGAGCCAGTCATGCCATCGCCAAACGACATTCGTCCACCGTTCACACTGGAATCGGAGATGCCACGATACGCAAGTGACGCGGCTTTCACTCCCGCCGTGAAAGCGATCCAAACCCAAAATGGCTCTCGACCGTCCTACGCCAAGATGGAGCAGCGGGGAGGTTGGCAAACAACCGTGACTTCCGACCTCGCAAACTTTTTGTCTGAGTTGGACATGTTTTATCTGGGCACGTCGAATTCTGAAGGGCAACCATACATCCAATACCGTGGTGGGCCGCCCGGTTTTCTCAAGGTTCTGGATGAGCATACGATAGGATTCGCCGACTTTGGCGGTAACCGCCAGTACATTACCTTGGGGAATCTTTCGGAGAATCCCAAGTCGTTCATCTTCTTGATAGATTATGTCAACAGCCGCCGCATCAAAATCTGGGGGTCGGCTCGAGTCGTCGAAGACGATTCTGAATTTTTGGCGCGGTTGAGCGACCCTGATTATCCGGGCAAGGTAGAACGAGCAATCTTGTTCTCGATGGAAACGTGGGACGTCAACTGTCCGCAGCATATTCACAAGCGACTGCCACAGGCGACGGTGGGTCCGATCATCGAGGAACTCCAGGCTAAAGTGCAACACCTGGAGGACCAGTTGGCGGCATTGCATTCGGGAGGAATTCGCGCATGATGCGGGCAAATCGTTTTCTTCCAAAACGTTGACGTAAGTCCCGGTAAACTTTCCGGATCGGAGCCAGCAGTTTCGGGAAAAAACCTAGACAGGATATACAGGATGACAGCGCGCGTATCCTGTAAATCCTGTTGAGCCTGTCAAAAACAATTTACAGAATTGGGAGCGGCAAGGCGCTAGCCGCCGGTTGCCCCGTCGATACCCGCGGCTAGCGCCTTGCGGCTCACGACGTCCGGACTTGGCAGATGCTACATCAACGCCAAGGACGTTTTCCATCAGGTTGTGCCTGTCGCGCCGGACCGCTTTTCCTGACGCAGCAACCAGACAAGTACGGTTCCGGTGATGGCTCCGTAGATGGCCCAGCCGGGCGGGCCGTTAAGGTCTCCCGCAGGGATCGCAATTATCCAGCTCAAGGCGCTTGCTGGCACCCAAGTCCAGGCCCGGGGGACTTGCCGCCGAAGCACCAACCATTGCAGAACTCCGACAGAGAGTCCGTAAAGAGCAACGCCCAGAATCAGTCCGAGATCCGCGTCGAATTCTCTGACATTCCCCACTACTAGCGCGGCAAGAAACGTGCCCAAAAAGCTCGCCAACATCCACCGGATTGACC
>JBPCVB010000203.1:0-15086 GCA_051010855.1 Pirellulaceae bacterium
AAGATCACGAACCGCCGGTCTGCCCACGGTGATCCAGCCGCCTGATTAACCAGCTGTTCTTTCCCGGTCGCCGCTGGTTTGATTTTCCAGCCAAAGAACGCCAGCAACAACATCATGCTAAGCGCCATGGTCGCTGCATTGACGTAGAACAGCAGATCGTAGTTGATGACGGCCAGAAATCCGCCCACGGCCGGGCCCAGCGTCATCCCGAGATTGACTGCCAGCCGGTTGACGGCCAGCGCCCGTGTGTGTTGATCCTCCGACGAGCAAAAATCAACGGTAGCGGTCGCGGCCGCCGGTCGCTGACACTCGGCAGCCAGGCTCAAAAAAAACAGACAAAACCATGCCGACCAGAAACTGTTGGCCTGGCCCAGCAGCAAATATCCAGGCACGCTCAGTGCCAGCCCCGAGATCTGGGTAGGAATCGCCCCGATACGCTGCGTCAGCCAGCCGCCCAGAACGCTGGCAATCACACCTCCCATCCCGTAAACGGCCAGCAACCAGCCGATGACGACCGGACGGAAACCCAGCTCCTGCGAGAAATAGATGGGCAGGAACGGAATTACCATGGTCCCGCAGCGACTGACCAGCAAAGCCACCGAGATCAGCCACACATTGCGGGGAACCGCGCCGTAGGCCTGTCGGTAGCTTTCCGCAATCCGTGACAACATGGCAGTGACGCGATCAAAACAGCGGTTGGAATATCGTCCCTCGACCAGACCAAACGACAGCCCGCGGGTTCATCTGGAACGATCGTACGGACGAAAAAAAACGCAAGAAAAATTTGTGCGGAATCACAAGCATCCAAAAATGGACAACGCCGGCCGGTCCAACCAAAATGGTCGACGACGGCCCCATTTTGTCAAACACTCTACTACGACGCACAGGATCCATCGATGACCCGTACATTTCCCCTGAACGTGCTTTGTATTGCCCTGATGTTGCTGCCCGCGGGCGGCTTGATCGCCCAGGAAGGTGAAACCAGCGACGATTCGCAGGAAAGCGAAAAGGTCGCTTCGCCCATCGACGCGGGAACTATCTCGGCACTGCGTTTTCGCAACATTGGCCCGGCCCTGATGTCCGGCCGGATTGGCGACATCGCCATCGATCCCGACAAACCCAACACGTGGTACGTAGCTGTCGCTTCGGGCGGATTGTGGAAGACCGTCAATGCAGGCACGACCTGGAAACCGATCTTCGACAACTACGGGTCCTACTCGATGGGTTGCGTGACGATCGATCCGAACAACTCCAGCACGGTCTGGGTGGGCACGGGTGAAAACGTGGGTGGCCGTCACATCGGTTTTGGCGACGGCATCTATGTTAGTCATGATGGTGGCCAGTCGTTTACCAACAAGGGACTCAAGGAATCCGAGCACCTTTCCAGAATCGTTGTGCATCCGCATGATCCCAATGTGATCTTTGTTGCATCGCAAGGTCCGCTGTGGAGTGGCGGGGGTGAGCGAGGCGTTTACAAATCCACTGATGGCGGCGAAACGTGGGAACAGATTCTGGCCAAGGGCCCGTGGACGGGTTGCACCGATCTGGTAATGGATCCGGAGAACCCCGATGTTCTGTATGCGGCCCTGCACCAGCGACAACGCACTGTCGCGGCGTTAATGAATGGTGGTCCGGAATCGGGAGTTCACAAAACGACCGATGGTGGTGCCACCTGGACGGAACTCACTTCGGGACTGCCTGGCGGCGACAAAGGCAAGATCGCCCTGGCCGTTTCACCTCAAAAATCCAATGTCGTTTACGCGGGCATCGAGTTGCCCGGTCGCGAAGGCGGCTTCTATCGCTCGCAGGACTACGGCATCAGCTGGACTAAACAAAGTGACTATGTGGCCGGCGGTACCGGGCCGCACTACTACCAGGAAATTTACGCCGACCCACACCGCTTTGATGTCATTTATCACGCCAACGTGGTTTTGGGTCGTACCGAAGATGGCGGCAAGAACTTTGAGGGTGTCGGCAACCGGAACAAGCACGTGGACAATCACGCCGTGGCCTTTCACCCGAGCGATCCCGATTTCCTGCTGGTAGGCTGCGATGGAGGCGTCTATCGCTCGTACGACTACGGCGAAACGTATGATTTCACCGAAAACCTGCCCCTGACCCAGTTTTACAAGGTCGACGTGGACTACGACTGGCCCGTATATCACGTCGTCGGTGGTACCCAGGACAACAACACTCAGTACGGACCCGCACGCACGCTCAGTCGCAATGGCATCAGCAATCGTGACTGGCGAATCACGATCGGCGGCGACGGCCATGATTGTGCGATTGATCCGGAAGACCCCAACATCATTTATTGCGAATCACAACAGGGATTCCTGCAGCGTTTTGATCGCAAGACGGGCGAGTCCGTTATGATCCGTCCCCAGCCGGAACAGGGCGAGGAGAATCTGCGTTTCAACTGGGACGCCCCGATCCACATCAGCCCGCACTCCAATACGCGTTTGTATTTCGGTTCGCGAAAACTGCCTCGCAGTGACGATCGCGGCGACAACTGGACGGCAGTCAGTCCCGACCTGTCTCGCGGTATGGATCGGCTCAAGATGAAAATGATGGATCGCGTCTGGAGCATCGACGCGACCTGGGATTTGCTCGCAATGAGCCAGTTCGGAAACATCACGTCGATTTCCGAATCGCCGGTCGAGGAAGGCCTGATCTACGTCGGCACTGACGACGGATTGATTCAGGTCACCGAAGACGGGGGCGAGACGTGGCGCAAGATCGATCAGATCTACGGCATCCCCGAATACTTCTTTGTTAATGACATCAAGGCCGATCGTTTTGATGCCGACACCGTGTACGCCTGCATCGACGATCACAAGACCGGCGACTACTCACCCTACCTGGTCAAGAGTACCGACCGCGGCCGCACCTGGACCAGCCTCGTTGGTGACTTGCCCGAACGTCACATAGTGTGGCGGATCAATCAGGATCATGAAGAACCAAATCTATTGTTCCTGGGAACGGAGTACGGCCTGTTCACGTCCGTCAATGGCGGCGAGAACTGGGTCAAGATGGCTGGCATCCCGTGCATTCCGGTTCGCGATGTCGAAATTCAGCGGCGTGAAAACGACGTCGTCGTAGCAACGTTCGGCCGTGGCTTCTACGTACTGGATGACTACACACCGCTGCGAGGCATGACCGACGGAGTACCCGAGGGCGACTTCCATATGTTCCCGATCAAGAACGCATGGCTGTACAACCCCGAAGACAAACTGGGAGGCCAACGCGGTTCGCAGGGTGACAGCTACTTCGTAGCCGAGAATCCACCATACGGAGCAACATTTACCTACTACCTGGCCAATTCGCTGAAGACCCAGGAGCAACAACGCAAGGAGCGCGAATCGAAAAATAAGAAGGCCGGCGAAGACAATCCGTACCCCGGCTGGGATGCCTTGCGTGAAGAAAGCATCGAGGACGATCCGGTTGTCATCTTCCAGATCACTGATGCTGACGGCAATGTTGTTGATCGCATGAACGCCTCAGCATCCAAAGGCCTGCATCGGGCGACATGGAATCTTCGCTACGCACCCCTGTCAGGTGGTGGTGGCGGTCGTTTTCGTGGAGGCGGGGGTGGTCCTGCGATCGTGCCGGGCACGTATTCGGTTTCGGCGTGGCAACGCATTGGCGACGAGACCACACCCATCGGCGAACCCGTTGAATTTGAGGTCGAGGCGATCCTCGAGCCGACCCTCGGCACTGCTGATCGGCAGGAAGTGCTGGAGTACCAGTTCGAAGTTTCCGCGTTGCAACAGGCTGTGACTGCCATGTTGTCGACGATCGGAGACGCTACCGAGTCCATCGAGGAAATTAAGAGCCTGATCACCGGCGGGCGAGCACCGATCGAACTGATCGACCAGGCACGCGAAGTCGAGCTGAAACTGATTGAGGCGCGTGAAAAGCTGGCCGGTGATCCGACTCGGGCCCAGCGAAACGAAAACTCCTTTCCGTCTATTTCCAGCCGCATCGGCAATGCATTGTTCAGCACCTTTGGACACTCGCACGGTCCTACCGGTACCGCACGCGAACAATTTGAGATTGCGCAAGCCGAGTTTGCCGAAGTGGCCGGGGAGGTGCGAAGCGTTTTGGAGGACGACTTCGAGGCGCTCAAGTCAGCTCTGGACGACGCCGGTGTCCCCTGGACCAGCGGCCGAGCCCTGCCAGATCCCGGCGTGATTCCCGATCGCGACTAGACGAGCACGGGCCCTCTCCCTTGGGCTTCGGCCGTGAGCTCAGCCGAACGGGAGAGGGTGCCCGCAGGGCGGGTGAGGGCCGGATTGATTTCAGGCCACCTTCTCGATGCTCAAGAACCCACGATAATGGCCACATGGCCTCTGTCCCCAAAATCCGTGCGCCACGCAATCGCACGCTGCAATTAACCGAAGACGATCGGCAACGACTTGCAGCGCAACTTTTGCATCTGGAATCGCATGATGCTGATCCACCCACCGGCATTGCTTGCGGAGATTGTCGTCAATGGGTCACTGCCCTGCCCCGCGGCAGTGTGGATCTGTTATTTCTCGATCCGCCGTACAACCTGGCCAAATCGTTTGGTAAACAGTCGTTCTCCAGGCGATCGATTGATGAATATGCCGCATGGCTGGACGACTACGTCGTGGCGTTTCTGCCGTTGCTCAAATCCTCGGCCACGATTTACATCTGCAGCGACTGGTTGACCAGCCAGTCTGTCTTTGTGGTGGCAGATAAACACTTCACCATTCGCAACCGAATTTCCTGGGAACGCGAAAAAGGCCGCGGTGCCAAATCCAACTGGAAAAACAACAGCGAGGATATCTGGTTTTGCACTGTCAGCAGCGACTACTGCTTCAATGTCAATGACGTCAAACAGCGGCGGCCAGTGATCGCGCCCTACCGCGACGCGGACCGTGCGCCGAAAGACTGGCAGGAACACGGCGACGGCAATTTTCGGGACACGCACCCATCCAATTTGTGGACCGATATTTCAGTGCCTTTCTGGTCGATGCCCGAGAACACCGATCATCCAACTCAAAAAAGTGAAAAATTGCTGGCCCGTCTCATACTGGCGAGTAGCAACCCTGGCGATTTTGTACTGGATCCATTTGCTGGCAGCGGCACCAGTTGTGTCGTCGCCAAAAAACTCGGGCGGCACTACCTGGGAATTGAACAAGACCAGGAGTTTGCGTTGCTGGGTCTGCGTCGTCTGGAACTGGCCAATCAGGATTCTTCCATCCAGGGCTATCGAGACGGTGTGTTCTGGCCGAGAAATACGCGGGTAAGCTAACCACCATCTCCAACGTCACAGTCGGGATGATGTCGACGCGTCTTCCCGTCCCCAAAAAACACGAATCAGTTATCACAGCCCTGCCCCCAGCGGTTATGATCGTTCCGTACACAACTTTCCAGACATAGGGACAAATCTGACCTGTGAGTCCACGAGAAAAACATATCGATCCGGAAGAACTGGAAAAACTGGTGGACCTGGCTGCCATGAGGGATGCTGTTCGCACTATCCTCACCGCGGTCGGCGAGGACCCGGATCGACCCGGCCTGCAGGACACGCCGCGTCGTGTCGCCGAGATGTACATGGAAATGTTTGCCGGCCTGCATCTGGATCCGGCCCGGCATCTGCAAGTCGTTTTTCCCGAGACCTACGACGAGATGGTGTTGATTCGGGACATTCCCTTCACCAGCATGTGCGAGCATCATCTGTTGCCATTCAGCGGTGTGGCTCACGTGGCCTATATCCCCAATGGCAAGGTAACTGGACTTAGCAAGATCGCTCGAGTCGTCGAGGAAATAGCCCGCCGTCCGCAAGTCCAGGAACGCATGACGCAACAGGTCGCCGACTTGATCAGTGAGCATCTCAACACGACCGGCGTCGCCGTGGTGGTCAGTGCTGAACATTCCTGCATGTCGATCCGCGGCATCAAGAAGCCCGGCAGCAAGACGGTCACCAGTGCCTTGCGTGGCCTGTTCAAGACCAGTCACACGACCCGCGCTGAATTTATGGCCTTGATTGCCGATTAAGGCCTTTTCCCTCGGTCATTGGCCGTGAGCTCAGCCGAACGGGAGAAGGTGGCCGAAGGCCGGATGAGGGCAAAAATTTCCTGAGGTAATCCGCGCCCCTTTCACGCACGTTATCCTGAAGAGACGGCCAGATCCCTTACCAGGTAGCCATCCGTGAATCACTCCGAAGAATCCATCTTCAACGCTGCCATCGAGATGCCCGCCGACCAGCGTGAC
The DNA here is from genome assembly GCA_051010855.1 of Pirellulaceae bacterium. Lineage (GTDB taxonomy): Bacteria > Planctomycetota > Planctomycetia > Pirellulales > Pirellulaceae > CAJQPP01. The sequence continues at coordinate 6,244 of JBPCVB010000203.1, forward strand.
GGGTTCCTCGACGATGCCTGCAAGGGAGACCAGAAGCTACGCGAACGACTGGCTGCACTGGTCCAGGCTCATGAAAAACCCACCCAGTTCCTGGATCTGGCTTCCAGCACCGACGGCGACGCCCCAACCACTGATGCCGGAATTCACGCCGCCGCCGGATCAGTCATCGACCACTACAAGCTGTTGCAAAAGGTTGGCGAAGGTGGATTCGGCGTGGTCTACATGGCCGAACAGGAGCAGCCGCTGCGACGCAAGGTGGCGTTAAAGATCATCAAGCCAGGCATGGACACACACGCGGTGATCGCGCGGTTCGAGGCAGAACGTCAGGCGTTAGCCATGATGGATCACCCCAACATCGCCCGCGTGCTGGACGGCGGCACGACCGATGGTCGACCTTACTTTGTGATGGAACTGGTCCGCGGTGTCCCGATCACAGAGTATTGCGACAAAAATTCATTGCTTACTCGCCAGCGTCTCGAGTTGTTCGCGTCAGTGTGCAAGGCCGTCCAGCACGCGCACCAGAAGGGCATCATTCACCGCGACATCAAGCCTTCCAATGTGATGGTGACGCTCCACGATGGACAGCCCGTTGTAAAGGTCATCGACTTTGGCGTGGCCAAGGCCATCCACCAGCGATTGACCGAACGCACGATGTTCACCGAATACGGTCAGATGATCGGGACGCCGCAGTACATGAGTCCCGAACAGGCAGAGATGAGCGGGCTGGATGTCGACACACGTAGCGATATTTATTCGCTCGGCGTGCTGTTGTTCGAGTTGCTGACTGGCACCACTCCGTTGGAGGCTCGCCAGTTGCGGGAAGCGGGCTATGCGGAAATGCAACGCATGATTCGTGAGGAAGAACCCCCGCGCCCCAGTCACCGACTCAGCACAACCGACCAGGACCTGACCATTATCGCCAAACATCGCAGGGTCAGTCCCGAGCGTTTGCATCGCGAGATCAAGGGCGATCTGGACTGGATCGTCATGAAGGCGCTGGAAAAGGACCGCAGTCGCCGCTACGAATCAGCACTGACGATGGCGCGAGACATTGAGCGATCGCTCAACGATGAACCGGTCGAAGCCGGGCCGCCAACGCTTGGTTATCGCATGAAAAAGTGGTCGCGGCGAAATCGCGGCAAGTTGGCTGTAGCCGTAGCGACGCTGCTGCTGGTCGGGATTCTCGGAATATGGGGCGTTTCATCGTGGTTCGCCCAACGCGATCAAATCACCAGGAACAGCGCTCGGTTATCCAACCGACTGGAATCCGCAGCGGTCGATGTAGGCCGCGCCATCAACGCGCCAGTCGATGATGAAGCCGCATGGATCGCCGCTCGCGCCGGAGAGCAACGCGTGCGTGACGCCATGAGTCACGGGCCCTTCACCGACGACGTCCGCGGCAGGGCGCTGGATTTCCTGAATCGATTTGACGATGCAAAAGCGGATCGGGATCTGGCCTATCGAGTTGAAAATATCCTCATCAGTCGCGCCACCCATGACGATTTACAAAGCTGGGAAGCGATGGAGCGTCAGTTCAGTCAGCTCTTTTTGGACTACGGAATCGAATTTAAAACTCAGTCGCCGGAGGAAATCGCCGAAAGTATCCGCAACCACCACTCGGCGCTGCGGCTGGCCGACGCTCTCGAATTGTGGATCGCTACCAAAGGCCAGGTATCAAGTTACGGGGGCGAGTCGGCAACCGAGAAAACAATGCAGCCATGGGCCGACGCACTGTATGCCGCCGACCCTGATCCCTTGCGAACCGAAATTCGCAAGATCGTTCATGAACGGCGTCCGGTTACCAGCGACGAACTGGAATCCATGATCACCGGTGTTGAGCTGCAACAGGTTGCCCCGCGCACTCTTTCGTGGCTGGCCATCATTTTCATGATGGCAAGAGATCACGAACGATCAAACGAGATTCACGAATATGCCTTGCGATACAATCCCGACGACCTGATGGTTAACTTCGACTACGCACTGGCCCTGGGTAATCAGGGGCGTTGGGACCTGGCGATTCGCTACTTCATGCGTTGTACCGCGATTCGCCCGGAAGTTCCAGGTGTCTGGCGATCGCTAGGCGAAGCACTGCGTGAGAACGGGGAACTGGAAGCCTCCCGCAAGGCCATCGAGTACGCTTTGGAACTGGAGCCAGATCACGCGGCGACGCTTGTGGCCCTCGCCTGGACGCAACTGCTGGAAGAAAACTACGTGGCTGCCGAAAAAACAGCGCGCAGCGCCGAATCCATCATCCCCCAGGATGCCGAAGCCCATGCTCTGATCGGCAGCGCATTAATGGGACAAAACAAGCCCGCTGAGGCCCTGCCTGAACTCGAAAAATGCGCGGAGCTGCTCGGTGAACGGCGGCCCAAACATTTACACATCGACCAATGGATCGACGATTGCCGGCAAATGCTGGAGCCTTCGGGGCAAAGGCTGGAGTCATCCGATGACTGACGTAACGCGGATCATGCAGCAAATCGAGGCCGGTGATCCGCAAGCGGCCGATCAGCTGTTGCCGCTGGTCTATCAGGAACTCAAACGTCTGGCCGCCGCCAAACTGCGAAACGAACAGGCCGGGCAAACATTGCAGGCCACCGAACTGGTGCACGAAGCGTGGTTGCGACTGGTCGACAACGGAGAAGATTTTCAGTGGAATAGCCGCGGGCATTTCTTTGGTGCAGCCGCCCAGGCGATGCGTCGCATTCTGGTCGATCGAGCCCGGGCCCGGAATGCAATGAAACGCGGCGGCGATCGACAACGAGTTGAGCTCGATCCTGCGTGGCATCCCGCTGCTGAACAACCGGAAAAATTGCTGGCGTTGAACGAGGCCCTGGAACGCTTTGAAAAAATCGACCCGGCCAGGGCAGAGCTTGTCAAACTGCGTTTCTTCGCCGGACTCACCAACCGCCAGGCCGCGTCCGCCATGGACATCTCATCCGCCACCGCCGATCGATATTGGTCCTACGCCCGAGCCTGGCTGCAAACCGAAATGCAGGAATAGGCCAGACCTTGCATTGCGAATCTCTGCGTTGTCGCGCCCGCCGAGTTTTTCCGGTATTCCGGAGCATAGCGGAGAGAGCGCCCAATCAAGCGTCGTCAGCTAGCGGCACCTGTACGAAGGTACATGGATTGGCAAAATTAAACGCAGAGGACGCCAAGATGCAGAGAAAACGAGGGGATGTTGACAATGACCGAAAACGAAATCTCAAAGGGGATTATTGGATGTGCCATCGAGGTGCACAGGAATCTTGGTCCGGGATTGCTGGAATCCATCTATGAGGAAGCCTTGTGCTATGAATTGTCAAAATCGGGTCTCGCGTTTTTTAGGCAACAAAACGTTCCAATCAAATACAAAGACATCTTGCTCGCCAGCCCATTACGCCTGGATTTGATTGTTGAAGACAAGGTGATTGTGGACAACAAGGCGAAGTCTGACGTGTTGCCTATTGACAAGCAACAACTACTGACCTACCTGCGTCTATGTGACCGGCGTCTGGGACTGGTCATCAACTTCAACGTCATGAGGCTCGTCGACGGAGTCCAGCGAGTCGTCAATGGTTTGAAAGAACCGGTAGCAATTGACTAGTTTTTCTCGGCGTCTCCGCGAACTCAGCGTTTTCGCTTTTTTCATTCGGCCTTTCTGAGTCAAGCTACGTGCCGTCGCCCAGATAGGGCATCTTGTTTGTTAGATGGTTGATTTCAGAGAATTTCCGGTGACTTCGCGTAATAACCGCCATGGTTTCGGAGAAAACACGAATGGAGACCAGCGTTCGAGATATTCGGACCGAATTTCAACGACCCGAATAACCGGATGGGGTGGAAAACAAAGATGGGCGAAATTGAATCACAGATTCCCGAGAGCAAGGGACACGCGGTCACCGTCACCAAGGCCGGCATCAGTTTCGGATGTGCGCTGGCCATCGTGATCTCGTGGACTGCCAACAAGAGCTTCATCTGGGCGGTAATTCACGGCATTCTCAGCTGGTTTTATGTGATTTATTACCTGATCACCAGCAATGACTGGACGTGGTTTTAATGAGGCTGGAGGAGGTAGGCTGTAGGCTGGAGCGGTCGGAAGCATGCGGGTAAGGGAGTGCGAGGCTCCGTCCGAGCAGGCGACGGTCGGTTTAACGCAAAGGGCGTGGAGGAGCGCAGAGGAATTGCGGGGTACTACCAGGCCTTGCGGAATACCTTCCTTATTCCATCCTCTGCGACTTTGCGAACTCTGCGTTTCCTTTTGCTGTCGTCGCCCTGCGATTCGGCACCAGGAAGCAGCGGATCAGCTACTGACCCATCCGGATCAAGTCAGCTTCGGCTGCGATGAAACCGAACGCAGCCCAGTACTCACCGGCGGTCACTTCCTCAAAGATTTCGCGAGCTTTCGCTTCGTCACCATTGGCCAGGTACCAGTTGCCCACACCGTAACCGTAAGTTGCCAGGTCGAGGGCGCGATCTTCACTGTCTTCGCCGGGGATCAGATCGTCAGGCGACAACTCGCCCTTGTACATCAACAGCCGCCGGTGATAGGCCGTGTTCTCGATGATCTCCATGTCGGCGGTAATGTCTTCAAGCAGTTTCATCGCATCGTCGTGGCGATCCAGTCGCCGCAGGGTCATGACCATCCAGTCCAGCGTAGCGACTTTCATGTCGTTGTTCTTTGAAGCTGCCAGACACAGTTCATAGGCTCCCAGCGCCTGCTGGTATTCGCCACGCAGGTAATGGGCCAGTCCAAGATGGTAATAGATGTTGGTGTGCAGGGTGCTGGTCGGAATACTTTTGGCGTTGTGCGCGCCGTCCTGTTCCACTTCATCCTCGGTCCCCTCGATCAAATTTGCTGCACGCTGCAAATCAGCGACGGCGCGGTCGAATTGACGAGTGGTGATGAAGCGATGTCCGCGGTGCCGGTAGACATGCGGCGAATCGGGCCAGTTGGCAGCCGCGACATCCAGCGTCTGGATCGCTTCCTGATACCGCCAGAGGTAGCCAAGTCGTCGGGCCACCCAGATAAGACTGTGGACATCACGACCGGCGGAGTTGGATTCCTCGATCGCGGCTTGGAGATCGCCTTCCAGTTTCTCCAGCCGTTCCTCACTAAACGCGCGACGTCGCAGGGGTTGACCGGAAAGCGAGGTCGTTTCTACCGGTTGCACCGTCGCGACGTCGGTCTGATCGTCCTGATCCTGCCACGCTGGACAGCAGCGCGGAATCGCACACAGGGAAAAAAGACTTACGGAAACCAGAGCCAGCGAGCGCATGATGGGTACTCCCGAAAATGGTGTTTCGACCGACTCATTCTATCGCGGCAACTACAACAAATCACCAGCGTGGATTAGGCTAGGGATTCATTATTCCATGGCTCATTTTCAACACTCCGGTTTCATGATCCGCAATTCACTGGCCATTTTGATCCTTACTGGCAACTTGTTGCTCGTCACGCATTCCTCACATGCCCAGGAACCGAAACTGGAACTGAGGCAAGGCGACACCATTTGCATCATCGGCAACACGCTGGCCGAGCGCATGCAACATGATGGTGTTCTGGAAGCAGCCATCCAGCAGTACTTTCCAGATCTTCAATTGACCTTTCGCAATCTGGGATTTTCCGGCGATACGCTCACCACGCGTTTGCGTAGCAAGGATTTTGGCACTCCCGACGAATGGTTAACAAGGTGCGAAGCGGACGTTGTGTTCGCCTTTTTTGGCTACAACGAATCATTTGCCGGTGAGGAAGGGTTGCCGCAGTTTCGAGAGCAACTCGATCAGTTTGTCAAAAACACACTGCAACAAAAATATAACGGCGAATCTGCTCCCAGGTTGGTGCTGTTCTCGCCCACTGCGAGAGAGAATCTCAATGACAAGCCCGCTGTCATTCAGGGGGCCGTCGATGGACTGGAAACCGTCAATCAAAATGTGCCTGACGGTCGTGATCATGAAGAACTGCTGTGGTCATACACGCGGGCGATGCAGGAAGTCGCCGAACAGAACGATGTGTTGTTTGTGAACTTGATGGAGTTCACAGGTCCTTTTTTCAACCACAACAAGGATGAGCAGTTCACGATCAATGGTGTTCATCTGAATGATCGCGGCAATACGACAGTGGCAATTATTGTGCTAACCGATCTGCTGGGCGTAAGCCGATTGAAGTCATCGATAGATGAGCTGCACGAAGCGGTCATTGACAAGAACTGGTACTGGTTCCATCGTTACCGCACCACCGATGGTTACTCGACTTACGGCGGTCGCGCCGATCTGCAATTCACGGACGGACAAACCAACCGCGAGGTCGTGCAGCGGGAACTGGAAGTCCTCGACTACATGACGGCCGAGCGAGACAAAAAAATCTGGGCCATCGCTTCCGGCTCCGATTACACCCCCAACGACAGCGACCATCCGCCATTCATTCCCGTGATCAGCAATAAGCCGGGTGAGGGACCCGATGGCAAACACCTGTTCCTGTCCGGTGAAGAATCCATCGCCACGATGACGGTGCACGACGGCATGCAGGTCAACCTGTTTGCTTCGGAAGAGCAATTTCCCGAGCTGGCCAGCCCGGTGCAAATGTCTTTCGACCCCAAAGGTCGGTTGTGGGTCGCCGTGTGGCCCACCTACCCGCACTGGCAACCGATCGTTGAGGAGATGAATGACAAATTGGTGATCTTCACCGACACCGATGGCGATGGCCGCGCTGACGATGTGACCGTATTCGCGGACAAACTGCACAACCCTACCGGTTTCGAGTTTTGGAACGGGGGCGTGCTGGTGGCACAGGCACCCGATGTCTGGTTTTTGAAAGACACCGATGGCGACGACGTGGCTGATCTGCGACTGCGGGTCCTGCATGGCATTGATTCGGCCGACACCCATCACACGGCCAACAGTTTTACTTATGGTCCCGATGGCGCCATGTATTTTCAGGAAGGCACTTTCCACCACTCGCAAATTGAATCGCCGTGGGGACCGCCGCTGAAACTGGTCAATGGCGGAGTGTTTCGGTTCGAGCCGCGGACGCACAAGATCGAGGCCTATGTGTCCTATCCCTTTGCGAATCCGCATGGTCACGTGTTCGATCACTGGGGCCAGGACTTTGTGACCGACGGCACTGGCAACGTAAATTACTACGCTGCGCCGTTTTCCGGTCACATTGAACACCCGAACAAGCACCGCAATTACTTCCCGTTCTTTCAGCAGTGGGTGCGGCCATCGGGCGCCACCGAGTTGCTTTCCAGCCAACATTTTCCGGAGCAATTCCAGGGTAACTATCTGATCGCCAACGTGATCGGGTTTCAGGGGCTATTGCATTACGAAGTCAACGAGGATGAATCCGGGTTCTCTGCAACCGAAGTTACACCGATCCTCAGTTCGACCGATCCCAATTTCCGCCCCGTTGATATCGAGATGGGTCCGGACGGCGCAATTTATTTTGTCGACTGGCAGAATCCCATCATCGGCCACATGCAACACAATTTGCGCGATCCGAATCGCGACAAGGCTCACGGGCGCGTTTACCGGGTTACCTGGAAAGACGGCGAGCTGTCGACGCCCGTGGATCTGTCCGGTTTAACGACCGCACAGTTGCTGGATCAATTGAAGTCGCCAGTTAACCGGGTCCGCTATCGCACGAGACTGGAGTTGAGTGGTCGGGATTCTGACGAAGTAATCGCCGCAGTCCGACAATGGGTACCTGCATTGGACTCGTCCGATGCCGAATATCAACATCATTTGCTGGAAGCATTGTGGACCACCCGGCAGCACAATCGGGTCAATGTTGACCTGTTGAAACAAGTGCTGCAATCACCCGAGCCACGCGCCCGCGCGGCGGCAACCAGGGTCCTTTGTTACTCCCGCGATCAGGTGCCTGATGTGTTATCGCTGCTCAAACAGCAAGTTAATGATGAGTTCCCTCGCGTGCGGCTGGAAGCGGTCCGGGCGCTAAGCTTCTTTCCCTCGGTCGAGGCGGCCGAGATCGCGCTGGAGGCACTGAAGTATCCGAATGACAAGTTTATTGACTATTGCCTCGGCGAAACCATGCGAGTTCTCGCCCCGATGTGGAAACCTCATGTTGCCTCCGGCATTGCGTTTGCTGAAGACAACACGGAAGGCCTGCGTTACATCATCGCCGACCTGTCGCCTGCCGAACTGACTGGCATGCGACGCAGTCAAACGGTGTTTGAGGAGCTGCTTAAACGCGAAGGCGTGTTGCACGAGTTCCGGCACGAAGCAGCTGAAGGCCTGGCCAAAATTAACGGGACCGACGCCAATATTGAATTGCTGTCAGCGATCACAAGGCTGGATCAAAGCGACGCGCCGAACGCCCAAAGCGTCCTGGCAGATTTAACACACATCTTTTTGCATGGCGATGGCTCGAATGTTCACGGCGACAGTCCGCAAGTCGACTTCTCTAAATACCGGGACCAGCTCGATGATCTGGCCACCAGCGCAAGGCGGGAAAACACACGCCAGGTTGCCTATGCCACACTGATCGCAGCTGAGAAATCTGCAGAACGTTTGTGGAAGCAAACTGTCGAGTCCCCCGAGCGATTCCGTGATTTCATCAATGCGCTGGCCTTGGTGGACGATTCCCAAATTAAAACGCAGCTGGAACCAAAAGTCGCAGAACTGCTGTTGAGACTGCCCATGGAACTGGAACAGCAAATCGATGCGGCAAAAGTCACTCGCGGTCGTTACGTGCGAATCGAGTTGCCCGGTGACCAACGCACGCTGACGCTGGCCGAAGTCGATGTCATGTCCGGAGGTCGCAACATCGCACCGGGTGGTTCGGCGACCCAGTCCTCCACTAATCATGGTGCAGGACCCGAATTGGCTATCGATGGCAACAAGAG
>JBPCVB010000204.1:0-3353 GCA_051010855.1 Pirellulaceae bacterium
GTGCGTCACCGGCACCGACTCCGACGGGCTCTTCGGGTTCTTCCGGTGCAGGTGGCTCAACGTAGGAGCCTGCGAATTTCAAGTGCTTGATCTTGCCGTCCTCGTCGCGATTGGCTTCCACGACGATCTTGTTCATGCCCTGGAAGTTGCCATTGAGCAATTCTTCGGCCAGCGGATCCTCTACGAAATTCTCCAGAGCTCGACGCAATGGCCGGGCACCGAAGTCCAGGTTGGTTCCCTTCTTGATCAGGAATTCCTTGGAATCGTTGGAAAGCTCCAGCGCGTAACCACGTTCGGCCAGACGATCGCGAATCTTGGTCACTTCCAGCTCGATGACCAGTTTCAGGTCCTTCTTTTCAAGATGACGGAAGATGATCGGTTCATCCGACAAACGGTTCAGGAACTCGGGACGAAAAGCCCGGTTGATTTCATCGTAGACCCGGTTTCTCATGCTTTCGTGCGAGGCATCTTCGCCGGCACCAGGCAGGCCGAAGGCGGATTCGTTCTTGATGGCGTGAGCACCGACGTTGGTCGTCATGATCAGGATTACGTTGCGGAAGTCCACATTGCGACCGAAGCTGTCTGTCAGACGACCTTCTTCCATGACCTGCAGCAACATGTTGAAAATGTCCGGGTGGGCTTTTTCAATTTCGTCCAGCAGCACCACGGCGTACGGTCGGCGACGAATCTTTTCGGTCAATTGACCGCCTTCTTCGTAACCCACGTATCCGGGAGGGGCGCCGATCAGTCGGCTCAGGTTGTGCTTCTCCATGTACTCGGACATGTCGATGGTGATCAGGGCTTCCTCATCGCCGAACATGAATTCCGCGAGCGCCTTGGCCAGCAACGTTTTACCGACACCGGTGGGACCGGCGAACATAAAGCAACCGATCGGTCGTTTGGGATCCTTCAGACCACTGCGACTACGACGGACCGCTTTGGAGATCGCCTTGACGGCTGGTACCTGACTGATGACCTTCTTGTGCAATTCGTCTTCCATCTTCAACAGACGAGCGCTGTCTTCGGTAGAGAGTCGAGTCAGCGGGATGCCGGTCATCTTGGAAATGACTTCGGCGATGACTTCTTCATCCACGACGCCATCGGCCTCTTCGGATTTTTCGCGCCAGTCCTTTTTGATTTGCTCCTTCTTCTTGCGGAGTTTGTCGGCCTGGTCGCGGAGCGAAGCTGCTTTTTCAAAGTCCTGGTTGGCGACCGCGTCCTCCTTGTCCTTGTTGAGTCGCTCGATGTCCTCGTCGATCTCTTTCAGATCCGGTGGACGAGTCATGGTGCGGAGTCTAACGCGAGCACCTGACTCGTCGATCACATCGATGGCCTTGTCTGGCAAGCAACGCCCGGTGATGTAACGACCGGAAAGATCGACGGCCGCCGCGATGGCGTCATCGGTGATCTGAACGCGGTGATGCTTTTCGTAGCGTTCACGCAGTCCCTTGAGGATTTCTATCGTCTCGGGCTGGCTGGTTGGATCGACAATAATCTCCTGGAATCGACGAGCCAGTGCGTTGTCCTTCTCGATGTACTTGCGATATTCGTCCAGCGTCGTGGCACCGATGCACTGGATTTCACCGCGGGACAAGGCGGGCTTCAATACGTTGGCCGCGTCGATCGCTCCTTCAGCACCACCGGCGCCGACGAGCGTATGAAGTTCGTCAATGAAAAGAATCGTGTTCTTGGCACGACGGACTTCATTCATCACGGCCTTGATTCGTTCTTCGAACTGACCCCGGTACTTGGTACCGGCGACCCTCATCGCCAGATCCAGTACGACAATTCGCTTGTCGCACAGCAATTCAGGAACCTCGCCTTCGATTACTCGCTGGGCAAAGCCTTCCACAATGGCCGTTTTACCGACACCTGCTTCACCCAGCAGCACCGGATTATTCTTGGTTCGGCGGCAGAGGACCTGGATGGCTCGTTCGATTTCATCCTGACGCCCGATGACGGGATCCAGTTTGCCTTGCTGAGCCAGTTCGGTCAGGTCGCGACCGAAGCTGTCCAGAGCAGGCGTTTTGGATTTGCCGCTCTTGCCGCTGGGAGCACCTTCTGCACCACCGGCACCTTCGCGACCGCCTCGTTCACCAGCCTCGGCACCTTCCAGTCCACTACCGAGCAAGTTCAGAACTTCCTCGCGGACTTCTTCCAGTTTCAAACCGAGGTTCATCAACACCTGAGCCGCCACGCCTTCCTGTTCGCGGAGCAGACCCAGCAAAATGTGTTCGGTTCCCACAAAACTGTGAGCCAGATTGCGAGCTTCCTCCATCGAATATTCGATGACCTTTTTTGCCCGCGGTGTCTGAGGCAGTTTGCCGATGGTTACCATCTCGGGTCCACTTTGCACAAGCTTTTCGACTTCCAGTCGAATCTTGCGCAAGTCGACGCCCAGATTTTTCAACACATTGGCTGCCACACCGTTTCCTTCCTTGACCAGACCCAGCAACATGTGCTCGGTCCCGATGTATTCATGGTTAAAACGCTGGGCCTCCTGGTTGGCCAGCTGCATAACTTTTCGTGCGCGTTCAGTAAATCGCTCGTACATGGGTTACTCCTGGTGCCTCGGTCGAAGCGCTCGACTTTCGGCTCCGTTCTGGAACGTTGTTTCCAAATCACCGCGAAAGTGACGTGGAAGCTCAAGCTGCTCGTTTTGGTTGTTCGTTAGGTTGATTGGATTGTGGTTTATCTTCGTGATTGGGTTCGTCCAGGGTTACAGCGGCTTCACCAAGCGTGATGGTGCCGCGAGCTGTTTCCAATTTGGACGAGTCTTCATCCTGATGGGTTTCGTTTTCGGCGAGTTCACTCAATTGTTGTTCGATTCGCTTTTGTTCACGGTCGATTTCAAACTTCCACGGGATGCTGGTGTCCAGCCGTTGAAGACTGGCAAGTTGCTGAGCCGCTTTTTCCACGCGTCCACTGCGGCGACAAAGTGCGACCAGCAACAGACGGGCTTCGGCGTCTCGAGGATCCGTTTGCAATCGCTGTGCCAACAGCAATTCAGCCTGCGTAAACTCTCCTTTCAAGTATTCGGTTTGTGCCTGAATAAACAAGGTGTCGTCGGTTTTGTCCCCCGTTTCACGGGGTTTTGCAAGACCGTCGAGGAATCGCCAGGCGATCCAGCCGAAAATCAGCCACACCGACAAAACAACTGGCCAGATGATGATTTTGAGCTGGGCGCTCAACATGGCTGGCCACACGAAGGTCGACAACAATGCCAAATTCAGAATCAACGAGAAAGCAACCGCCATCAACAGCGAAGACCAATGTCCACGCAGCCACAAACCAGCAAGGCCTGGCCAGCAGCACAAAGTTCGAGATGGTTGATCACTCATTGATTCCTGGAC
>JBPCVB010000205.1:0-6616 GCA_051010855.1 Pirellulaceae bacterium
GCCAAAAAGCACGCCTCGCTCGGCCAGGTCCGGATCCAGTTGAGCCCCCTGCGGCACGCCATCCATCGAATGGCAGTAACCTGCCAGATCGACACCGGCGGACAGCACGGCGTGGGGCAAAGGGCGATTGGTCTCACCGGCCAGTGAGTACTTGTCGAGGTGAAACATGCGAATATCAGTTCGCATCCATTCCTCTTCACGCTGCGTTGGCCAGTGACCGTTGGTAAAGGTTTGCCAGGCTGCTCGACGCAGTTCCGTCAGCCATTGCGACTCGGATCGCGACTGCAGGAAGTCTTCAAAGCCCTGGTCGGTGAATTCGATTTGCGAAGTGGTTTGTGTCATTGTCATTTGAATAAAATGTCTCGCGGAGACGCGGAGCCGCGAAGAAGTTAAAGGAGATTTTTGTTTGTCGGTTTCATCGCAAGGTCACGATCCATTTTGTTAACGACTCGGGTGATGCCTTCCGTAAACAATGGCGCCCCAAAGTTGATCAGGTATCCAAGTCGACAATCAGATAATTTCAGATAGGTCAGCAGTTGTTTCTTGTGGACGGGATGAATTTCTTCGACCGACTTCAGTTCGATAATTACCTTGTTTTCGACGACGAGATCCGCTCGAAATCCTTCATCAAAAACTGTATCCCTGTATTTCACTTCGATCGGCTGTTGTCTAACGACATGCAGCCCGCGGGATTCCAGTTCATACGCCAGTGACATCTCATAAACTGATTCGAGCAATCCGGGGCCTAAACTGGAATGAACCTGAAAACCTGAGTCAACGACGATCGTTCCAATCTCGTTTTCATGCACTTCCATGCTCCCTTCGCGTCTCCGCGTCTCCGCGAGACATCTGCTACCCCACCGAGCCTTCCATTTGCAGCTGGATCAAACGGTTGAGTTCTACGGCGTATTCCATCGGCAGCTCCTTGACCAGGGGCTCGATGAAGCCATTGACGATCATCGTGCTGGCTTCGGCCTCGGATAGCCCGCGGCTCATCAGATAGAACAGCTGTTCTTCGCCGATCCGCGAAACACTGGCTTCGTGACCGACCGATACGTCCTGTTCCATAATCTCGATGTACGGATAGGTATCGCTGCGACTGATCGGATCAAGGATCAGGGCATCGCACACGACGTTGCAGCGGGAATTGACGGCTCCCTTTTCCACGCGAGCCAATCCGCGATAGCTGCTGCGACCGCCGTTCTTGGAGATGGATTTGGAAATGATCTGCCCAGTGGTATTGGGCGCGGCGTGGACCAACTTGGCACCGGCATCCTGATGCTGGTCCTTGCCCGAAAACGCAATCGACAGGATTTCGCCTGGCGCGCCGGGCTCCATCATGTGTACGGCCGGGTACTTCATGGTCAGGTGACTGCCCAAATTGCCGTCGACCCACTCCATGACGGCGTCCTGATAGGCCATGGCACGTTTGGTTACCAGGTTGTAGATGTTGTTGGCCCAGTTCTGGATCGTGGTGTAACGACAACGGCCGTTCTTTTTGACCAGCACCTCGACGACCGCAGAGTGCAGCGATTCGCTGGTGTACATGGGAGCTGTGCAGCCCTCGACATAGTGCACCTGTGCGCCTTCGTCGACGATGATCAGGGTCCGCTCGAACTGGCCCATGCTCTCTTCGTTGATACGGAAGTAGGCTTGCAGCGGAAACTCGATCTTCACGCCTTTGGGCACATAAATAAACGACCCACCGGACCAGACCGCCGAGTTTAGCGCCGCAAACTTGTTGTCATGCGACGGGATGATGGTGCCAAAGTACTCCCGCAACAGGTCCGAATGTTCGCGAACCGCGGTGTCGGTGTCGGTAAAGATCACACCTTGCTTTGCCAGATCTTCCTGCAACGAACCATAAACGACTTCGCTTTCAAACTGGGCTTTCACACCAGCCAGGTATTTGCGTTCCGCCTCGGGAATGCCCAGTTTCTCAAACGTGTCCTTGATTTCCTGCGGCACGTCGTCCCACGTCTTGCCCTGTTCGTTCGTGGGCTTGAGGTAGTAAAAGATGTCCTGGAAATCGAGATTGATCTCGCCACCCCAAGTAGGCATCGGCTTTGATTCAAAGATCTCGAGAGCATCCAGCCGAAACTTGCGCATCCAGTCCGGTTCATTTTTGATGTCCGAAATCTGGTTGACGATTTCCACGTCCAGTCCCTTGCGGGCCTTGAACACTGCCGTGGATTCGGTGCGAAAGTTGTACTTGTTGATCTCGGTCGATCGCAGTTCGTCGCTTTCGGATACGTCGGAGACAGTTGGGTTAAGATCAGTCGCCATGGATAGCCTTTTTGATTTTTGAGTTGGATTCGCGGGAACGGTGTTTCACTTACGCCGTCGCCGGCTCTTCAACGCCGTCATTAATCGCCGCAGCTTCGGGGTATTGCTGACGAATTCGCTCATAGCCCTTTTCATGCAGTTCGGCGGCCAGTTCCTTGCCGCCGGTTTCCACGATCTTGCCCCCCAGGATCACGTGCGTGAAATCAGGGGTGTTGTAAGCCAGCAACTTGTCGTGGTGTGTAATGATCAGTAATCCCATCTTGCCGTGTCCGATTTCTGCAATACTCTGGCTCGCCAGGCGGACGGCATCGGCGTCCAGTCCGGAATCGGTTTCGTCAAGAATGGCAAATCGCGGCTGCAACATGGCCAGCTGCAGGATCTCCGCACGCTTCATTTCACCACCGGAAAAGCCGTCATTGACATAACGGCGGGCGAATTCGCTGTCCATTTGCAACTGATCCATCTTGGCCTTGATCTCCTTGCGGAACTCCCGCATCGGGATCAGGTCTTCGCCTTCCTTTCGATCCGGGTTACGCACGTTGGTTGTGGCGTGACGCAGGAAGTCGGCCATCTTGACGCCGGGCACAGCCACCGGCCGCTGAAACGCCATGAAAATACCCTCACGAGCCCGCTCGTCCGGTTCCATTTCCAAAATGTTTTCGCCATTGAGCAGAATCTCGCCCTCGGTCACTTCATAGTTGGGATGTCCCATGATGACCAGGCCCAGCGTACTTTTGCCGGAGCCATTGGGACCCATCAACGCGTGGGTCTCGCCTTTTTTGATTTCCAGATTCACACCACGCAGAATCGGCTTGCCTTCGATTTCCACGTGCAGGTTCTTGATAGTCAGCGCATCAGTCATGGGTTCCCTTGTTATCTCTTTTTGCTTGCAACCAGCGCCTCGGCCGGTTTGGTGATGGATCCCTGTTGGAAGGTACAGCATTGTCCGCCCGAATCGCAGGTGCAGTGATCGACATCCAGTGGAGCCTGGACCAGTGCCGAAAACACCTTTTGCTCCAGGTCGCAAATGTCGCTGCCATGATCGCTTAACTTCGGATACGGACAACCCACAATTTTTAGACGTGGCTGCTCCCCGTCCTCGTCCACAACAAAAGGCACGCCGCGCCGATTAAACAACTCGGCAATCGACTGCAGCCGGTCCGTCGTGGAAACTCCCTCAATCTGCGACTCGTACATCGAGACCAACCGTGATGCAACGCCTTCAATCACTGTTTCACGTACTCGATCATTGTCGATCGCCTGGACTTCCGCCCACAAGGCGCGTGCAAAGTCAGTGAAGTTGTCGCCTATCGTGTCACGGCCCAGCTCGGTCAGCAGGTATTTGTGCACCGGACGACCACGGCCATGACGCTCCTCCTGGCGATCGAGCAATCCGGCAGCCGCTAAACGAGTCAACCGCTGACGAATCGCTGTTGCCGTCACACCCAGCTGCTCGCACAACTGGTTGACCGACTGCGCACCCTCCAGCCGAATCAAATCCAGCAACTGGCGATCGTTAGCAGAAAGATTGGTGTTCATTGCGGTCACAACCGAAAACGGGTCGGCCAAATCATAGCTATTTTCACATTTTTGACAACTGTTTATGTGTAAATTCGGCAAAGGGCCAACGATTTGCCGTAAATAATTGACAATAAACAATTTGTAAATTAAAAATCGTGCTTTCCCAACCACTCCTGCGATCCCCATTTCGAGACGGCTGATGGCTAGCAGAACCCGAGGATTGACGTATTTCCGCGTAATTTTGTTGTTATCTGTCGCGGTGGCGATTGGAGCCACAGCCATGAACGTCGCCAATGGGTCGGCGATGCCGCAGCAGGAGGGTGCAGCCGAGTCCTCAAACGAACAAGAGCCGGCCGCCCAGCCCGCGGTGCCCGCTGAAGCGGACGGCGATGATACGATCGGTCTTGATCAGCAAATTGACGAAGCCTTTGCACCAGTGGCCGATTGGTGGGAAGGATTTATTCTGACTGCCGTGCCCGTCGCCCCGGGGCAAAGCGTACCTCTGGTCGTGTTATTGCTGGTGGTTGGCGCCACGTTTTTTACCGTCTATTTCGGCTTTATCAACGTTCGTCTGTTCCCCTTCGCCATCAACGTCGTGAGCGGCAAGTATGATGACGTCGAAAAGGAGGGGGCTGAAGAAATCAAGGGCGTCGAGGTCGCAGAGGTCGATGGCGACCTTGTCGATACGATTCGCGACGAAGCCGAGCATGGGGAAGTATCGCACTTTCAGGCGTTGGCCACCGCAGTTTCCGGTACCGTTGGTCTGGGAAATATCGCGGGTGTTGCAGTAGCGATTGCAACCGGGGGACCCGGGGCTACTTTTTGGATGATCGTGTGCGGCATCCTCGGCATGTCGACCAAGTTTGTCGAGTGCACACTGGGTGTGCGCTATCGCGATATCGATGAAAACGGCGTTGTGCATGGCGGCCCGATGTATTACCTGAGCAAGGGACTGACCAACCTGGGGCTGGCACCGCTGGGAGTATTCCTCGGCGGCTTGTTTGCCGTATTGTGTATCGGTGCCTCGCTGGGCGGCGGCAACGCGTTTCAGGCCAACCAGGCAACCCAGCAGATCATGACGCTGTTTAACATCGACCAGAACGGCGCCGGCGGAACGATTATTGGTATCGTTCTGGCCATTTTGGTGGGCATTGTGATCATCGGCGGAATCAAGCGAATCGCTTCGATCACCGAGAAAATCGTTCCATTGATGGCGATTATCTATGTGGCCGCTGCCTTGCTGATCCTGATTTTGAACGCTTCTGCCGTTCCCACCGCGATCAGCGAGATCATCAGCGGGGCATTCACTCCGGCAGCCGGCTTTGGCGGACTGTTGGGAGTATTGATTGTTGGTTTCCAACGCGCTGCGTTCTCTAATGAAGCAGGCGCTGGCTCGGCCGCGATTGCTCACTCAGCTGTCAAGACACGCTATCCGGCATCCGAAGGCATTGTCGCATTGCTGGAACCTTTCATCGATACCGTTGTTATCTGTACCATGACCGCGCTGGTCATCGTGATTTACAACACAAACAACATCTTCCCGTACGGCGATGTAGAGAGCAGTGCGGTGCTGATTGACGGAGCGCGCGTGGGCGGCGTTGACCTGACCTCACGGGCCTTTGATTACGCCCTGCCGAACTTCAGTTACGTGCTGACGATCGCCATCATCCTGTTTGCCTTCTCCACAATGATTTCGTGGTCTTACTACGGCCTGCAATCGTGGAAGTACCTGTTCGGTCGCAGCAAGGCCTCGGACCTCTCATTCAAGATCCTGTTTTGTGTGTTCATCGTGATCGGAGCGGCCGCTTCACTGAACTCGGTGATCAAATTCTCGGATGCGATGATTCTGGCCCTCGTGTTCCCGAATATGATCGGGCTGCTACTGCTGTTCCCCAAAGTTCGCGCGGAACTCAAGCGGTATATAGCAGCCACCAAGGGCAAGTAGGATTGCGGGCAGCGGCGTCCTCGTTCTGTTCGAGGGGGCCGTCCCGTTGCGCAAACTGCCTGCCCGCAAGGACTTGGGCTTTTCCAAAATTCACCAGAAATCTCCCAAGTATCCGGGAATTCGGGCGAATAATGCCTGATAGACGCGACCTTATCAGGAGCAGGAAATGCGATATCACGTTCCCTTCGCACATCGACAACATCAAAACGGGCCGATTTACATCGGATTCGATGAACCTGTCTCCATTCAGAAACGCAAAGGCCGTTTCAATTGGGCGGCTTTCATGGGCCTGTTTCTGGCCCTGATCAGTCCGTTTACGTTGTTTCTGATCGCTCCGCTGGCTTTGCTGTTCAGTCTGTTTGGGTTGCGACGCTCGCCGCGCGGGATGGCCGTGGTCGGTCTGGTATTCTCGTTACTCGCTACGACCGCTCTTTCGATGGGCATTTACGGTGTGGCTACGGAATCTGCCCGCCAACATCGTTATCACCAGCAACAAATCATCGCCGCCCAGCAGCGTGACGAGATCGTCGAGACTAATGGCATCATGAAAGTGGCCATGCAGGAGATGGACGATTATCGCCAGTCACACGACTATTTTCTGCCCGATCTCGAAGAGGGCATGATGATGACGGTCGCCTATTCCGATGCCTGGGATGAGGCATTGAGTTATCAGGTCAACTCTGACGGTTGTATCATTCGCAGCAAGGGGCCGGACAGGGAATTTCATACCACTGATGATCTGATCTTCGAGCTGGACGGCAGGACCTCGGAATGGTCCGGTATTGAGCCGTAAGCCGGTTGACCGGTCGGCGGGCTGGCCTGTTGTTCAGGCCAATCCGGGTATCGCGAACAGGCCTGTCACAC